>JBQCIZ010000116.1:0-8297 GCA_051953235.1 Nitrobacter sp.
GTTGAAGCCGGCAAGCGCACCGGCAAGGCCGTCGGTCTCGAGGTGATGGTGCCGCTGATCGCGACCAAGGCGGAATTCGATCTCATCAAGGCGCGCATCGATGCCACGGCGCAGTCGGTGATGCGTGAGACAGGTGCCAAGCTGAGCTATCAGGTCGGCACCATGATCGAGTTGCCGCGCGCCTGCCTGCTGGCGGGTGAGGTTGCCGAAACCGCGGAATTCTTCTCGTTCGGCACCAACGACCTCACGCAAACGACCTACGGCATCAGCCGTGACGACGCTTCGAGCTTCCTCGGTACCTATATCGCCAAGGGAATTCTCGAGATCGATCCGTTTATCTCGGTCGATCGCAGCGGCGTCGGCGAACTGGTGAAGATCGGTGTGGCGCGCGGCCGTAAGACCCGCCCGAGTCTCAAGGTTGGCATCTGCGGCGAACACGGCGGCGATCCGGCGTCTGTCGCATTCTGCCACGAGATCGGACTGAACTACGTGTCGTGTTCACCGTACCGGGTGCCGATCGCCCGGCTCGCCGCAGCGCAGGCGGCACTCGGCAAGGACGTCGCCAGCCAGGCCTGATCGTCAACGCGTTCTATGTCGGAAGCGTCCAAACGCGCCGCACACAATGCGGCGCGTTTTTGTTGATATGCCCTGAATTCGCCGCGTGGCTGCGTTGACCGGATGTTTACCACTTTGCTGGAGGCGCTGTTTACCAACGCACGCGATGTCTGCGGGCAGCCGAAGGCTCGGGCTTGCCTGTTGCGCGCCTGCATCGCCAATTAACGGCCTCGCAACTTTAATTGGATATTACCGGGATCGATCGAAATGCACCGAATGTGCGGATCGGTCACGTGTGTGGCGTTGCGTGAGCGTATCGATGTTTGTGTTGCGTAACGAACCGAAGAGCGCGCGCTTTGCGCTCTTCGGTTTCGGTCTCTGCTTCTTCGCATTGATCCCAAACGAACTCGGCTATCAGGATATCGCGTCCCTGCTGGCACGGCAGCCGGGCGTCACTGAGCGTTGGCAGAGCCGCGTTTTCGCCTCCGCCGTTAGTTCCATACAAGTTGCGACTTTCAGTTTCGGGCGCCCGGTCGGCACGTCGGCGCCGCGCGCCGCGACCCTTCTGCTTGCCAGCCTCGATAGCGGAACCGGACCTGAGGTCACCCGCAATCGCCTGACCCAGCCGCCGCCGCGCTATCAGGCGTCCGATTTCCCGAAGGTCAATCGCACGCTGAAAGGCGACCGCCTGAGTATCGTTTCTCCCGTCGCGCCCGCCGCGCCTGTGGAAACGGCACCGCAGGATCCCGCGACATCCAACGCGTCCGTGATGGGCGAGAAGACGGCCACGGCGACGCCCTCTGTCGAGCCTCTCGATCCTGAGTTGGCGGAGGCCTTGAAGGCGCCCCCGCTACCGCAATACGATATTTCGCTGTCACTCGAAGCGAAGCCACTCGACGACCTCAAGCAGCATTCCGAAGCTGACGATGCGACCGCTGAACCGCAGCCGTCCACCGACGGATTCTCCATCAAGACGGCAAGCCTGTATTTCGGCAGCTCGTCGCTGGGCGTAGAGAGCAACGGCTTGCAGCGCTGGCAGCCGGGCCAGGAGCCGATGATTGTGGTGCCGGGTTCGGCGGCCGATCCCGATATGAAGGCAGCGGCGCCGCAACACGGAGAAACCTCGAATTCTGCGAAGGCTGGCGAAACGGTGGTCGGCAAGGGGGAAGTCAACGCCGTCGATAGCAAGGTCAAGACGCCGGCCGAGCGCCTCGGGCTGCTGGATGAGAAGGTTCGCGCCAAGCAGGAAAAATGCCTCGCTGAAGCTGTCTACTTCGAAGCCCGCGGCGAAGCCGTTCGCGGTCAGATCGCTGTGGCGCAGGTGGTCATGAACCGCGTGTTCTCGGGCTACTACCCGACCACGGTGTGCGGCGTGGTGTATCAGAATGCGAACCGCCACCTGGCGTGTCAGTTCACCTTCGCCTGCGACGGCATTCGCGATGTCGTCACCGAGCCGGACATGTGGGATCGCGCCAGAAGGATTGCGAAGGCCACGCTGGATGGCCGGCTCTGGCTGCCTGAGGTCGGCAAGTCGACGCACTATCACGCCTACTGGGTGCATCCGTCGTGGGTTCACGAAATGAAGAAGATGTACCGCACTGGCGTCCACACCTTCTATCGGCCGCGCGCCTGGGGTGACGGCAGCGATGCGCCGAGTTGGGGTTCGACCGCCCAGACCGCCGAGATATCCGCCAAGCTGGCAGAGGCGGCCCGCAGCTCCGCCGAACTGGGCGAAACCGTCCGGCGGTAACGCGGTCTGGCTTCCTGAAATCGCATCGCTGGATTGCGCCGGCTGATTTATCGCCGGCGCGAGTTGGCATTTCCATGCAAACGCATTAACTTCCTCGCCGGCTCGCTGACGAAGCGAGCCCGCGCGTGTCGGTATGGTCCGGAGCGCAGAAGAGCGGGGTTTCGCGATGGCCGAGAACAATGTGCGCCCGTTTCGGGACGGAAGCGGCTGGCGCACGCCGTTCGTGATCATCGTTTGCGGCTGTCTCATCGGCATGCTGACGTTCGGACCGCGTTCGACGTTCGGCTTCTTCATGCAGCCGATGAGCCGCGAATTTTCCTGGGGCCGCGACGTCTTCGCGCTCGCGTTCGCGGTTCAGAACCTGTTGTGGGGAATCGGTCAGCCCTTCGCCGGCGCCATCGCCGACCGGTTCGGCAGCGTACGCGTGATCTGCGCCGGTGCGTTGATGTATGCCGCCGGATTGATGGTGATGCGCTATGCCGGAACGCCCCTGTCGCTCAACATTGGCGCGGGGTTCCTGATCGGTTTCGGCCTGTCCGGATGCTCGTTCAATCTGGTGCTGTCCGCGTTCGGCAAGCTGCTGCCGCAGGAATGGCGCGGGATTGCGCTTGGCGCCGGAACCGCGGCCGGCTCATTCGGGCAGTTTCTATTCGCGCCGTTCAGCGTGGCGCTGATCGACAATTTCGGCTGGCAGCCGGCGCTGACCGTGTTCGCGGTGCTCATGTTGTTCGTGGTGCCGTTCGCGCTTGTGTTGTCGGCGCCGCCCAGCGATGCCGACCCCACGATCGCCGTGGCGCCGGATCAATCGTTCAGGAGCGCGCTGGCGGAGGCGTTCGGCCATCGCTCCTACGTGCTGCTCGTGCTTGGCTTCTTCACCTGCGGTTTCCAGCTTGCCTTCATCACCGCGCATCTTCCGGCGTATCTGGTCGATCGCGGGTTGCCGGCGCAGACTGGCGGCTGGGTGCTGGCCGCGATCGGGCTGTTCAATATCATCGGTTCGTTGAGTGTCGGCTGGCTTTCGACCAAAATGCCCAAGCGCTACATCCTGTCCGCGATTTATTTTGCTCGCGCACTGGCAATCGTGATCTTCATCTCTGTGCCAATGACGACATTCTCCGCAGTGGCGTTCGGCGTCGTCATGGGTGTGACGTGGTTGTCGACGGTGCCGCCGACCTCCAGTCTCGTGGTGCTGATGTTCGGTACGCGCTGGCTCGCGACGCTGTATGGCTTCGCGTTCTTCAGCCATCAGGTCGGCGGATTTCTTGGCGCACTTCTGGGTGGCGTGGTGTTCGATCACTTTGGTTCCTACACGCCGGTATGGTGGCTCTCGGTGCTGTTCGGTGTACTGTCCGCGCTGATCAACCTGCCGATCGTCGAGGCTCCGGTGCAGCGAGCGGTTGCGCAGCCTGCATAATCCGCTAAACCTCCTGAACACTGAGATAGAAAACGCAGGGAGTTCAGGCGTGGCGACATTCAAGGCGATCCGTATCGACAAGGCCGAGAAGGGCACAACGGCCGCGCTCGCTCAATTCGATGAAGCCGAGTTGATGGACGGCGATGTCACCGTTCGCGTCGAATGGTCCACGGTGAATTACAAGGACGGTCTTGCGGTCACCGGCAAGGCGCCGGTGGTGCGACGCTTTCCCATGATCGCGGGGATCGATTTCGCCGGTACCGTCGAGCAGTCGTCTCATCCCGCCTGGAAGGCTGGCGACAAGGTCGTCTGCAATGGCTGGGGCATGGGAGAGACACATCTCGGAGCCTATGCCGAAAAGGCCCGCGTCAAGGGCGACTGGCTGGTGGCGCTGCCGGCCGGTCTCACCGCGCGCGACGCCATGGCGATTGGAACGGCTGGCTACACAGCCATGCTCTCGGTGCTGGCGCTGGAAAAGCACGGCCTGATGCCGAAGGACGGTCCCGTGGTCGTGACCGGGGCTGCCGGTGGTGTTGGATCGGTGGCAACCGCGGTGCTGTCAAAACTGGGCTATCACGTCATTGCCTCCACCGGCCGTACATCCGAGGCGGGCTATTTGAAGGATCTCGGCGCGGCCGAAGTCATCGACCGCAACGAACTCTCCGGTCCGGCCAAGCCGCTGGCGAAGGAGCGCTGGGCGGGTGGCGTCGACAGCGTGGGCTCCACCACGCTTGCCAACCTCCTGTCGATGACGAAATACCGGGGCGCCATCGCCGCCTGCGGTCTTGCGGCTGGCATGGACTTGCCGTCTTCGGTCGCGCCGTTCATTTTGCGTGGGGTGTGTCTCCTCGGCATCGATTCCGTGATGTGTCCGATCGAACTTCGGAAGATTGCATGGGCACGGCTGGCGACCGATTTGGATAAGACGAAACTATCTGAAATTACTCATGAAATTGGCTTGGCCGATGTTATTGAAACCGGCCCGAAAATTCTCTCCGGTCAGGTCCGCGGCCGGATCGTGGTAAAAATTCTCTAAGGTTGTTCAGACTTTACCAACCAAGCTGCTCCAATGTTGCCACGGTTAGTATGGTAAGCAGCGGGTAAAGACATCAGCCACCGGCGGTTGCCCGCGCTCAGTTTGTCGGAGTTACAGCATGCTCGCGCGTTGTGTATTGGGAGCTTTGGTCGCCGGTGCAGTCGCGGCGCCGGCGCTGGCCGGCCAGATGATGACGGCTGACGAGGCCAAACGGTTCGTGGCTGGCAAGGTCTTCGCCTTTACCTGCTTCGACGGCACGCGCGGCGCTGGCCGGGTATTCGACGACGGCGGCGCGGCCGGCGCAGTGCAGTTCAGCGGTTCCGGTCCGGTGCGTCACATGCGGCTGCCGGGCAATACGCTTCAGGTGCGTGGTCAGGCGGTTTGCGCCTCGATCAAGGGCATCCCGTTCGAGCCGTGCTTCAACCTCGACAAGAAGAGCGACCGCGCCTTCCGCGGTTCAGTTTCCGGCATGGGTTTCGCCTATTGCGACTTCAATCATCAGGGCGGCCGGCAGATGCTGCTGACGCGGGCTGTTGCGCACCCGCACTCACATCGGCGCGGAGCGCGTACTGCTGACGCGTCGAAGACCGAGGTCACTGCGCGTGTCGAGACCCCGCGGGTCGAGAGCGCCAAGCTTGACCCCATCAAGCCGGACGCGAAGTCCGAGCCGGCCAAGGCCGAAGGTGCCCTGGAGCTTCGCCGTTCTACCGAATAGCCCAGCCGAACAGGCCGGCTGAACTACGGCCATTCTCCATCAGCCATGATGTGCGCGCGCCGGTCATCGCAGCCGGGAGCATGGCTGCGGCAGCGCCTAATCTGTTGATCCTGTCCGAACTGCGGGGCATGATCGTTCAAATCGGCGCTGCTCGCCGGATTCGATGTGCCGTGTCTGCCCTTTCTGCGAAAAATCATCCTATGTCGATCCGCACGAACGATCCCCTGCTGAAATGGGGGGCCAGACGATGAGACGGCCAGTGGTCGGGGTGATCGGGAATTCGCACCGTGTCGAGAACCGGTTTGCCGTGCAAATGGTCGGCGAGCGAAACCTGCGGGCGATCGCCGAGGTCGCTGGTGCGCTGCCCCTGATGTTTGCTGGCTGTCCTGACATCACAGAGATCGGCGCCCTGCTGGATTCTGTCGACGGCGTCGTGCTGACCGGCGCACGCGCCAATGTCCACCCGAGCCGCTTCAAGACCGAGCCGCACCCGAAGCATGAGCCTTACGACATCAGTCGCGACGATCTCGCGCTGTCTCTTGCGGAAGCCTGTGTCGCCCGCGGCGTGCCGATCTTCGGCATCTGCCGGGGCTTGCAGGAAATGAATGTTGCGTTCGGCGGCTCGCTGCACCCGGAGATTCGCGAACTGCCCGGACGGATGAACCACCGGATGCCGCGGCTGGAGAATGGCGAGATCCATCCCGATCCAACCGTGATCTTCGCAGATCGCCACGATGTCAGTCTGGTTCAGGATGGCGTGTTTGCGCGTCTGCTTGGTTGCGAGACCATTCGCGTCAATTCACTGCATGGCCAGGGCATTCTCGAACCAGGCGAGCGTGTCGTCGTCGAAGGCGTCGCCGAGGATGGCACCATCGAGGCGATCCGCATTGCCGACGCGCCGGCGTTTGCGCTCGGTGTGCAATGGCACGCCGAATATGATCCGCAACGCAACCCGATCAACCGCGCGTTGTTTCAGGCGTTCGGCGAAGCATTGCTGGTTCGCCATCGCGCGGCCTGATCGCCCGCAGCCGTCTACTCCGACTAAAGCATTACGACGATTGTCGATTTTCGCGTGTCGCTCGCGAACTCGTCATTCGTTGCCCAAGAATCTCCAAAACTTTGTACGGTTTTGGTCACGATCGACTCAATAATCGCCCCATCCCATCGTTGCAGCCTAACGACCTCCCCGGCCGGATTCCTGCACGTTGCGACCAAACCAGATCCTGCAAACATCTCATGGAGTGTCCCATGCGAGCGCTTTTCCTCGCGCCCATAGCCGTTGCCATTTGTCTGAGCACACCTGTGGCGCAGGCAGCCGACTCGCACGATATCAAAGGCCTGTATTTGATGACCGACTATCCGGCGGTCACCGTCAGGCCGGGTACGACCTCCACCATTCCGCTTCGCCTGCAGAACTACGGCCTCGCGCCGGAGCGCTATCAGCTCTCGGTGTCCGGTGTCCCGAGTGGATGGACCGCGACGCTGCTCGGCGGCGGCCAGCCGGTCGCAGCCGCGATGCCGGGGCCGGATGCCAATGTGTCGCTTCAGCTCCGCCTCGACGTGCCGAAGAACGCAAGCATGACCGCGCAGACGCTGACGGTGAAGGCTGAAGGGCAGGGCAATCAGGCCAGTCTCCCGGTCGCTGTCGCGCTCGCAAAGGAATTGCCCGCCAAACTCACTGTCGAATCGAAACTGCCGTCCCTGCGCGGCAGCCCGAAATCGAACTTCGAGTATTCGCTGACCATCAAGAACGACAGCGGCCGCAATCTGGTTGCGAGCTTTGCCGCCGATGCGCCGCCGAATTTCGAGACCTCATTTACGGAGGCCTACGGCACGCAGGAACTGTCCTCGATTCCGATCAATGCCGGTCAGTCCAAGGACATCAAACTGAAGGTGCGGCCGCCCAGCACGGTTGATGGCGGGCATTTTCCGGTCAGTGTGACGGTGAAGGCTGAAGACGCTACCGCCAAGACCGATCTCGCGCTTGATATCGCGGGCCAGCCGCAGCTCCAGGTCGCCGGACGGGACGGTCTGTTGAGCGCTCGCGCAGTTGCTGCGCAGCAGACGTCGATTCCGATCGTCGTCACCAACAGCGGCAGCGCGCCTGCCGACAACATCAAGCTGGCCGCCACCGCGCCCACCGGTTGGAAGGTGACATTCCAGCCTGCCACCATCGACCGGCTGGTGCCGGGCAAGGATGCCGAAGTGCAGGCGCTCCTCACGCCGAGCGACAAGTCGCTCGCCGGCGACTACATGACGACGGTTACCGCCACATCGCGGGGCGACTCGGCTTCCGGCCAGTTTCGCGTGACGGTTTCGACATCGACGGTGTGGGGTATTGCGGGTGCCGGCGTGATCGGCGTCGCGCTGCTCTTGATGCTTGGCGCGGTTGCGAGGTTCGGACGCCGATGAACGAAACAGCAAACGACATTGTCATCGCCGCTCGCGACCTGACCAAACGTTATGGTGACGCCGACGTGGTCGATCGTATCAACTTCGACATCGCCAAAGGCGAGACCTTTGGGTTGCTTGGCCCAAATGGAGCCGGCAAGACCACGACCATCCTGATGATGCTTGGGCTGACCGAGATTTCGGGAGGCTCGATCCGCGTGCTGGGCGACGATCCGGCGCGGGCGCCGCTGCAAGTCAAGCGCAGGGTCGGCTACTTGCCGGATTCGGTCGGCTTCTACGATCACCTCACCGCGGTTGAAAACCTGGCTTACACCTCCAAGCTGATGGGGCTTCGACCGGCGGAACGAGCGCGGCGGATCACCGCCGCGCTCGCGCGTGTCCGGCTGCTCGATGTCGCTGACAAGCGCGTTGCCAC
>JBQCIZ010000117.1:0-6500 GCA_051953235.1 Nitrobacter sp.
TTCTCCGCCTGCCGCGCGCCGCCATTACTGGATCTTCGCCGTGGAGCTGTCGGTAGCGCCCTTGTTGTCGACCCAGCTGATCTTGAGCTCGTCGCCCTTCTTGCCGCCCTTGAAGCTGAACTTCACATACGGGTCCTTGGAAACCGCTGGTCCCCAGTCGGCGACGAACACGGTCTTGCCGCTGTGCTCGAACGTCAGTTGTTGAATGAAGTGCGGCGGGATCAGGTTGCCGCTTGCATCCTTGACGAAGCCGGAATCCATCGGGTGCTGGACCAGCGCCTGAACTTCGGTGGTCTCGCCGCTCGCCGTTGCGCGAACGCGGATTGTCGATGCCATGAATATCTTCTCCAATTTCGCCTAGCCGCCGCAGCCGCCGACGGTGACCTTGACTTCCTTGCTGGCGCTATAAAGCTTGCCGCCGGCCTCCACGATCGCGATGACGTTGCTGGTCTTCGCCATCTTCAGGCGATTGGCGACGCTCGGCATGGTGCCGGCCGGAATGACATACGACGCGGCCAGCGCGTTCGGATTCTCCGCGACGAGGATCGAGATCGACGTCACGTCGGCCAGGGTCGTGGTGACTGCGATCGGCACCACCGCGCCGTTCTCGGCGATTTCCGGCGCGTCCATCTTGACCTTGTCGGATTTTTCCGCGGTCTTGCCGTAGAGCGCCTTGATGGCGTCGTCGGGTCCCTTCACCTTGAAGGCGGCCTCTGGATACTTGTCGTTCGCCGCGGCGAGCGCCGGGGCAAGTCCGAAGCGAATGCCGCCGAGGCCTGCCAGCGCAACGACCGCCGCGCCTTTCAGAATCAGCCGCCGCGTCTCGTCAGCGCGGCCGGATATTGAATGGGTCATGCAAGTTCTCCTTGAGGCGCGGCCGTTGTCACAACGTTTGCAGGAAGTCGACGACCGCGTCGATTTCTTTGTCGGTGAGAATGTGATTGCGCCCGAACGGCGGCATCACCGTCAGCGGATTGCGCTTGGTTTCGTCGGTGACGATCGCGACAAGGTCGGCGCGGTTCGGATATTTCGATTTGATGTCGGTCAGCGCGGGGCCGATGTTGCCTGCGAGGTTGCCGCCCTTGATCTCATGGCAGGTCAGGCAATTGCCTTTGCTGCGATCGAACGCGAGCTTTTGTCCTTCGGCAGCGGCCGATTCGGCATGCAGCGGACGGGACAGCACCGCGGCGACGAGCAGCAGCGCGGCCGTCAGTGCCGGGACCAGGACGGACTTCGTCGAAGGGATAATCGTCAAAGGCGTTTCCTGCGGTTCTGTTTTGCGAATCTATTTTGGTTGCATCGTATCCAGCGGCCCGGTCGTGCGCGGGGTGAGGTTCCTGCCTTCCGCAGTGGACGTGACCTTGATGTCCGCCGGGTTGGCGCAGGCGCTCATGCACGGCCTCGCTGCCGTATCGGGTCGTGGATCCTTCCAGAGGAAGTTGTCGTGATTGGGCATTTTGACCTTCGGCAAACTGTCCTTGTCGGCGACAAAATCACCTGGAACGATGTCGTTCAGGTTCAGAATATAGGCGGTCAGGGCATACACGTCATCAGCCGAAAGTGTATGGGGCGTGGGCATCGGCATGGCGCGGTTAATATAATCGAACAAGGTCGGTGCGAACGGCCAGTAGCTTCCGACTGTCAATTCCGGCCGATCGTCCTTCAGCGTTCCCTTTCCGCCCGCCAATTTGGGAAAACGTCCTTCGCCTTCGCCGAAGGTGCCGTGACACGCGGCGCACTGGTCGGCGAAAACGCTCTCGCCCTGGCTGACGGAGCCGCTGCCGGCCGGCAGCCCGGCACCGTCCTCGCCGCGGACATCGATGTCCCAGCCCGCGATCTGTTCGGACGTGGCAACAGTGCCGTAGCCGAAATGGCCGGGCTCGGCGGCGGCTGTCGGAGGGATGCCGACGAGCCAAACAGCCGTCGTCATTGCGAGCGCAGCGAAGCAATCCAGAAGCAAGATGGAAGAACTGGATTGCTTCGTCACTTCGTTCCTCGCAATGACGGCGTGGGGGCTACCCGATCTGAACATCGAATACGCTCCCGTCGGGTTTTACCTGCCAGGTCTGGATCGAGTTGTTATGGTAGACCGAATTCGTGCCGCGCTGCTTGCGCAGGTCGACGATGGTTGGCTGTACGTAGCCGGTCTCGTCGATCACGCGGGATTCCAGAAGCGCAGGCTTGCCGTCCCAGCGCCATGGGATCGAAAACCGCGTCAGGGCTTTCGACATGACCGGTTCATGCAGTTGCGCGACCTGCCAGTTGACGCCGCCGTCGACCGAGACGTGCACAGCCTTCACCTTGCCGTTGCCGGTCCAGGCGAGGCCGCGAATTTCATAGAGGCCAGGACCGCTGAGCGGCTTTTCCGGGCAGGGGAAGGTGATGACGGACTTGGCGTCGATCAGCCATGTGAAGCCGCGCGAAGTGCCGTCGGCCATAAGGTCGGTGTATTTCGAGGTTTCCTCACGTGAGAACCATGGCTTGTCGCCGACCTTGATGCGGCGCAGCCACTTGACGCTGACATTGCCTTCCCAGCCCGGCACTACGAGCCGCAGTGGATAGCCTTGTTCCGGCCGCAGCGCCTCGCCGTTCTGCGCGTAGACGATCAGGCAATCGTCGAGACATTTCTCCAGCGGCAGGCTGCGGTTCATGTGCGCGCCGTCGGCGCCTTCGACCATGACCCACTTCGCTTCCTTCTTGAGGCCGACCTCCTCGAGCAGGGTGGAGAGTTTGACGCCCGTCCATTCGGCGCAACTGACCATGCCGTGGGTGAATTGCAGGGAATTGAGCTGCGCTGCGCGCCATTCCATGCCGCCATTGGCCGGACACTCGATGAAGTGGATGCGCGAGACCGACGGGAAACGAAGAATATCTTTCATGGTGAGAACCAGCGGCCGCTCGACGAGGCCGTGGATCATCAGCCGGTGCTGCTCCGGATCGACGTCGGGACGGCCGGCATGATAGCGCTCGAAGAACAGGCCGTTGGGCGTGATGATGCCGTTGAGGTCCTGCAGCGGCGAAAAGCTGATGGAGGATTCGGTTCCAGCGGTGAGCCACGGCACGTTGCGGCGGATCACGCCGGATTCGGTGTCGGCAGGCTTGCCATAGGGGCGATCGACCACGCCGGCGCCGAGCGATTGCGACCACGGGGCGTCTGCGGGGGGCGAGGTTTCCGCGGTTTCGGCGCGGGCGGCATCGAGCGCGAGGCTGCCGGTGAGCGCAGCGCCAAGACCGAGGAAGGAGCGGCGGGCCAGCACCGGATTGCGCCGGACAGCGGACTTGGATACCACAGGCAGGCTGCGCCAGAAATTCGGCGGCACGTTTCCTCGCTTCGCGGCTTGCGGCCGCAGCTTGCGTTGCGGCTCGCGGCCGCGTTGCTTGTTGTTTCCGGCGTATCGTCGTTTGCTAATTTAGTCAATGCTAAATCATTGCCGCCGTGATAGCCTGCATCCGCGAGCGCGCGCCGCACCGGGATTGGACCTCATGAAATCCGCTGCAAGTTCCGCCAGACAATCGGCCAAGAAGCCCGCTGCCGCGACATGGAAAGCCTCCGAGGCGCTTGCGCTGAAGATGCTGACCAAGCAGGCGGGCGAAGCCGCGCACCTTCTCAAACTGCTCGGCAACGAAAGCCGTCTTTTGATCCTGTGCTTCCTCGCGGTGCGCGGTGAGATGACCGTGGGCGAACTCGTCGATGTGGTGAAACTCAGCCAGTCGGCGCTGTCGCAGCATCTGGCTCGGCTGCGCGAAGATGGTCTGGTGACCTTCCGCCGCGATTCGCAGACGCTGCATTACAGAGTGACCGATCAGAAGGCGTTGCGCGTGCTGGGCGTCCTCAAGGACATCTATTGCGGAGACCTGATGTGAAGTGGGCTGCGGCGGTTCCGCTATGCCTTGCGATATTCTGGACTGCATCGGCGCTGGCGGATGACGCGCCGCCGTATGCGCCGATCACGATCCCGCTGGATATCAAGCAGGTGCCGGGCAAACCGATCTGGTATTCGACCGGCAATCCCGGCATTCCGGGCAAGGACAATGAAGGCAATACCTCGAATGCCGGTTTCGTCGTCACGTCCGGCGGCGTCGCGGTGTTCGATGCACTGGGCACGCCGAGCCATGGCTGGGCGCTGTTGCAGGCGATCCGCAAGATCAGCGACAAGCCGATCCGCTACGTGATCGCGAGCCACTATCATGCCGATCACATCTACGGCCTGCAGGCATTCAAGGATCACACCTCAGCACTGATCGTCGCGCAGGAGCGCGCGGGCGAATACAAGGAAAATAACGAGGAGACCGCCGACGAGAAGGCCGATGCGCGGCTCGAACAGCGCCGCGGCGCGCTCTATCCATGGGTCAACGACAAGACGCGCGTGGTGCCGCCCGACATTACGTTCAGGGATCGCATGACGATCGTGCTTGGGGACCGGCGGCTGACGCTGATCTATGCGGGCCCGGCGCACTCCTCGAGCGACATGATGATGATGGTGGAACCGGACAAGGTGCTGTTCGCTGGCGACATCGTGCAGAACAGCCGCATCCCGCACATGAACAGCGACGATGTTTCGACCGTGCAGTGGCTCAATGCGCTCGCCGAGGTCGAGAAACTCGATCCGGCCTTCATCATTCCCGGTCACGGCACCTCGTCGACGCAAGCCAGGCAGGCGATCGCCTTCACGCGCGACTATATTCATTATGTCCGCGATGCCATGACCAAGGCGGTTCAGGACTGGGTCGACTTCGATGTCGCCTACAACAGGACCGACTGGTCGAAATACAAGGATATGCCGGCCTTTGCCGCCAACAATCGCGGCAACGCCTATCGCATTTTTCTGGAGCTTGAACAGTCGCAGTTCAAGGCCGATAAGCAGTAGCTACAGCGGTCATTCCGGGGCGCGCGAAGCGCGAACCCGGAATCCAGCACCATCAGAAATGTCGATCGTATTGGATTCCGGGTCTGCGCTGTCGGCACGAACGCCGGGCGTTCGGCGCCTTCGCGCATCCCGGAATGACGCGCGCGTTGTGTGGAGATTGCTCGCCATGCCCGATTTCACCGTCGAATTCGGCAAGGACGGCCGGCGCGTCGAGCCGGACGGCCGTCTCGATGCCGCGGCATTTCATCGCAATCATGCGGCGATCTGGGCGGTGTTGGAGAAATGCCTGCGTGGCAAGAGCGGTGACGTCGTCGAGGTCGGCAGCGGCACGGGGCAGCACGTTGTTTTCTTCGCACGTCAGACACCCGGCATCACCTGGTGGCCGAGCGATCTCAATGACAATCACCTCAAGAGCATCGCGGCGTGGATCGCGCACGAACAGCTTTCCAATGTCCGCCCGCCGCTGCGGATCGATCTGTCGAATCCGCAATGGTGTGCAGAGATGCACAATGGCCATAGCCCCGGCGCGCTGCTCGCGGTGTTCTGCGCCAATGTGATCCATATCGCGCCATGGCGCGTCGCGGAAGGTCTGATCGCGGGCGCGGCGCGCTATCTGAGGCCGGACGGACGCCTGTTTCTCTACGGGCCGTTCAAGCACGACGGCAAGCACACGGCGCTGAGCAACGCGGTGTTCGACACCAGCCTGCGCGACAACAACCCCGAATGGGGCGTGCGCGACATTGCCGATGTCGCGGCGCTGGCATCGCGTGCCGGATTGGAGTTAGAGAGGGCCGTCGATATGCCGGCCAACAACTTCATTCTGGTTTTCAAACGAGGTGCATCGTGACCATCGCAACCGCGCTGACGAAAAAGCTGAAGATCGAGCATCCCGTTCTGCTCGCCCCGATGGCCGGTGTCGCTGGCGGCGCACTGGCGGCAGCCGTCAGCAATGCCGGTGGCCTCGGCATCGTCGGCGGCGGTTACGGCGAGCGCGACTCGCTCGAGCGCGAGTTGATCGCGGCGGGCAACACGCCGGTCGGCGTCGGCTTCATCACGTGGTCGCTGCAGAAAAATCCCGATCTGCTCAACGTCGCGTTGGGTCATGCTCCGAAGGTGATGTTCCTGTCGTTCGGCGAACTCGGCGACTTCGCTCCGAAGATCAAGAAGGCCGGCATTCCGCTGATCGCGCAGGTGCAGACGCTGGCGCAGGCCCGCGATGCCGTTGGGGAGGGCGCCGACATTATCGTTGCGCAAGGGGCGGAAGCCGGTGGGCACGGCAGCGCGCGGTCGACGCTGCCGTTCGTTCCCGCAGTCGTCGATGCCGTCGGCGATATTCCGGTGGTAGCCGCGGGTGGCATCGCCGATGGCCGCGGCCTCGCGGCGGCGCTGACACTCGGAGCATCCGGCGTCCTCTGCGGAACAGCATTCTTTGCCAGCCGTGAGTCGCTTGCGCATCCCAACCTGAAGCGCGGAGCAATTGAAGGTGAGGGCGACAAGACCCAGCGCAGCTCTGTCATCGATGTCGCGCGCGGCATTGCCTGGCCGTCGCAATGGACGATCCGCACGCTGAAGAACGCATTCACCGATCGCTGGGGTAACGATATCGACGGCCTGACGCGCAATATCGCCGAG
>JBQCIZ010000118.1:0-4821 GCA_051953235.1 Nitrobacter sp.
CAAATTCACCAATCGGCATTCTGCTCAATCCCCTTTTGCGCCGCAGCATAGTGGCTGCTGCGAGGCACAGCGTCAATCCGCCTCAAGCATACATATAGTGGGTTAATGCTCCCCGAGAGCCGGGATGTGGCAGAAATATCCCGCTATTTCCCGCTCTGGAGCAGGGAACCATAGCTGGAGACGGTGACAACGGGCGTCACCGAGCCATATCCAGAAGACCACACAGCTCCGGCTTTCGCTCTCGATGAGGGGCCCTCGGGGCGCGCTTCGTCAAAGCGAATCCCCGCCGCGTGACAGACGGGTTACAGCGCTCGTTGCGATGACCTTGCGTCACTTGGCCCAGTTTGTGGTCGGTTCCCCGCACAGCTAGATATGCAGAATGACCGACGTCACCGCTTCCGATTTTCGCCATCCGAGTCGCTACATCAGGCTGGACACCATTTTGCGGCTACGCTGGCTCGCGGCGCTGGGACAGCTCGCCGCGATTTTCGTAGTCGCGCAAGGCCTCGAATTCGACCTCCCCATCATCCCCTGCGTCGCGATCGTCGGATTTTCGTCGTTATTCAATCTCGCGTTGCAGGTCAGCTTTAATCCGATGCAGCGCCTCGAGCCGCCCCGTGCCGCGGCCCTGCTGGCGCTGAACATCGCCGAACTCGCCGCGCTGCTGTACTTTACCGGCGGACTGCAAAATCCGTTCTCCTACCTGTTTCTGGCGCCGGTGCTGATCTCGGCGACCGCGCTGCCGACGCGGCTGACCATGGCGCTCGGCGTGTTCGCGATCGCCTGCGCGACCGTGCTCGGCTTCACGCATCTGCCGCTGCCGTGGGACGCCGACGACCCGCTGATCCTGCCGCCGATCTATCTCGCCGGCGTCTGGTTCTCGATCGTGGTCGCGATCGGCGTCACCAGTCTCTACACGTTTCAGGTGACCGAGCAGGCGCGCAAGCTGTCCGACGCGCTCGCGGCGACCGAACTCGTGCTGACGCGCGAACAGCATCTGACCCAGATCGACGGCCTCGCGGCCGCCGCCGCGCATGAACTCGGCACGCCGCTCTCGACCATCTTCCTGATTTCGCGCGAACTGGAAAAAGCCCTGCAGGAAAACGGCGCCGCGCAGGATCCGCAGCGGCTGTCGGGCGATCTCAAGATCCTGCGCGAGCAGGCGCAGCGCTGCCGCGACATCCTTGCGAAGATCGCGCAACTGTCATCCTCCGGCGCGCCGTTCGACCGCATGCCGCTGTCGACCCTGATCGAGGAAACCGTCGCGCCGCATCGCGACTTCGGCATCGATATCAAGACGCGGATCGCCGTGACCGGCGCCAGCGAACCCGTCGGCATGCGCAATCCGGCGATCCTGTACGGCGTCGGCAACATTCTGGAGAACGCGGTCGACTTCGCGCGCACCACGGTCGAGGTGAATGCCTGGTGGAACGACAAGACCGTCGAGATCCTGATTTCCGACGACGGTCCGGGCATCGCGCCCGATGTCCTCAAGCGGATCGGCGAACCCTATCTGTCGCGCCGGCGTGGAGCGGACGAGGCGCAGGAAGGCCGCACTGGACTCGGCCTCGGCATCTTCATCGCCCGCACCTTGCTGGAACGGACGGGGGCGAAGGTCTCCTTTGGCAACCGGACATTTCCGGAGCACGGCGCGGTGGTGCAGATCGTGTGGCCGCGCAGCCGTTTCGAGGTCTCCGAAGCAACCGAGGTTCCCGAAACAATCGAAGAACCAATGACTTAATAATTCGCAGGCTGCGGCGTAAAGCCTCAATCCGCTTGCGGCATGGCTGCCATGCCCCATATGATCCGGAGCAACCCAGCGAGGTACTCAACCGTGAACGCCGCCGCCGAAGTCATCCCGCAAGCCGACCGGTCCCTGCTGATCGTCGAGGACGACAAGCCATTCCTGGAGCGCCTGTCGCGCGCCATGGAAACGCGCGGCTTCAACGTAACCTCGTGCGACAGCGTGTCGGACGGTCTCGCGCATATCGGCAAGTCGGCGCCGGCCTTCGCGGTGGTGGACTTGCGTCTCGGCGACGGCAACGGCCTCGACGTGGTATCGGCCCTGAAGCGCCAGCGTCCCGACGCCCGCGCCATCGTGCTCACGGGCTACGGCAATATCGCGACCGCGGTGACCGCGGTGAAGATGGGCGCCGTCGACTATCTCTCGAAACCCGCCGACGCCGATGACGTGGTCGCAGCGCTGCTCGCCAGTGGCAGCGAAAAGTCCGAGCTTCCGCAGAACCCGATGTCGGCGGACCGCGTGCGCTGGGAGCACATCCAGCGCATCTACGAGATGTGCAATCGCAACGTCTCGGAAACCGCGCGCCGCCTCAACATGCACCGCCGCACATTGCAGCGCATCCTGGCGAAGCGCGCGCCGCGCTGACGCTCTCTTTCATTAAAGAAAAAGCCCCTTCAATGAAGGGGCTTTTTTGTTATCGCGGTCTCGCTTCTAGAACTCTCCCTCCGTATGCCCCTGCGGATCGGCGAGACGATTGAGCCGCTGTGCCGCCGCCATCGCAAAGCGCAACATCATCACCTTGCGGGTCGGCGCCGGCAGACGATGCTCCGGCGCGTCGCAATGCAGATGCGCGCCATAGGCGTCAGCGACGATGAGACCGGTGTCCTCGGGAAAAATCTCGCACGGCAGATCGCGCGTGAACGCGAAGAAAAGCCGGTCGCAATGCGCCCGGTAATCCTGCCACTTCTGGTCGGCCCGCAAGTCCTCGACCGATGACTTGATCTCGACGATCCACACCTCGCCGCGCGCGTTCAGCGCCACGAGGTCGGCGCGCCGTCCCGACGGCAAGGGCAATTCGCTGACACAGGAAAATCCCATCGAGCGCAGCCAGCGGGCGGTGCCGC
Organism: Nitrobacter sp.; assembly: GCA_051953235.1. Classification (GTDB taxonomy): domain Bacteria; phylum Pseudomonadota; class Alphaproteobacteria; order Rhizobiales; family Xanthobacteraceae; genus Nitrobacter. The sequence goes on from JBQCIZ010000118.1 coordinate 2,869, forward strand.
GCGCGACCGCGAGCGCCGTCTCGGACTGGCGGCGATCCGGCGGCGGCACGAGCGCGATGTGAACGGCGTTCGATTCCATGGCGACAAACCATAGCAAAAACGGGGATGCGAGCCACGCGATCCGCAGCGAAGTCGGCCGCGAATTTGCGCGGATCGTGCCTTGTTTTGGGCCTCACGCCACCGTGAAGCCCGTGGAACCTGGCTTGGGCACAGCACCTTGGGGACCGTAACCCGACACCGGAGGAAATCATGAAGTCAGTCATCACCCCGCGGCTCGTTGCGACCGTCGCCGCGGCTTTTCTGTCCACCACCGCACTCGCACCGGCGGCCCACGCCAAGCCGGCCGTGGAAGTCGCTTTCGTGCTGGATACCACCGGCTCGATGGGCGGATTGATCGAAGGCGCCAAGCGCAAGATCTGGTCGATCGCCACGACCATCGCCGATTCGAATCCCGATGCCGACATCCGCATGGGGCTGGTCGCCTACCGCGACATCGGCGACGAATACGTGACGAAAACCTTCGGCCTGACCGCCGACATCCAGGATCTCTACGCCGACCTCCTGGAACTGAAGGCGCGCGGCGGCGGCGACTGGCCGGAGAGTGTCAACGAAGCGCTCGACGTGGCCGTCAACAAGCTGCGGTGGACCGCCGACGGCGACGTCAGGCGCATCGTCTTTCTGGTCGGCGACGCGCCGCCGCACATGGACTACGCGCAGGACACCAAATACCCAGTGACGCTGGCCGTCGCGCGGCAGAAGAACATCATCGTCAATGCCGTGCTCGCCGGCGACGCACGCGACACCGAACGGGTCTGGCGCGACATCGCCCAGAACGGCAACGGACGTTTCATTCCGATTCCGCAGGACGGCGGCCACGTGGTGGTGATCGAGACGCCTTACGACGATGACATCATCATCCTTCAGAAGGAGATCAACGGCACCGTGATCCCCTACGGTCCCCGCGCTTTGCAACACCGGACCGAGGACAAGACCCGGCAGCTCTCGCAGCTTGCCGCGGCCGCGCCCGTGCAGGCCTCCGAGATGGCGACCTTTCTCAACAAGCGGGCGGGCACGGCGGCGAAAGCCATGACCGGCGACGGCGACCTCGTCAGCGATGCCGCGGACGGACGGCGTCCGCTCGGCAGCATCAAGGACGACGAACTGCCGGAGACATTTCGCGCGCTGTCTCCCGAACAGCGCGCCGCCGAACTCGACAGGCAGATGAAGCAGCGCAAGGCATTGAATGAAAAACTCGCCGCGCTGGTAGCAAAGCGCGACGGCTATATCGCCGAACGGCGCAGCAAGATGCCGCCCAGGACATCGTCGTTCGATCGTGCCGTCGAGGAGACGCTCAAGACCCAGATCAGACGCTGACGGCGGCAAAGGCGTTGCTGGTGGCCATCCCCGACCGCCGGCAGCAGACCGCATCGGACCGCCGTTGTGATTGCGGTAACCCTGTTTCCCGGTCTCACAGGGCATTTTCTGCAGACAATTCAGGGTTTTCGCGGCTGCCACGCGCAATTCATCAATCTGGCGCGAAAGGCTTTACCCCCGATTCATGCAACTTCGCGTCGCCCCAGTCCGGGCCCGCCAAATTTAACCCGCATTAAGCGAAGCCCGGCACACTTTCCCGCCACGCAAGCAATCGAAGGTTTCGATTGAGCGGAATTGTCCGCAACGTGCCGCGACTGGAATTTGTGACGTTCGATGAAAGTAAATCTTCCCCGCGCAAATTCCGGCTTCTTGCGTCTTGTCCTGCCGTTTCTGGTCCTGATCCTCGCACAGGCATTTCTGGCGGGCATCAGCCTCGACATCCTGTCCTCGGTGCGCGCCTATGTCGGCGGCGAAGCGCGCTGGTCGAAGGGGCAGAAGGACGCGATCCATTATCTGACGCTCTACGCGGATGCGCGCGAGGATCAATATTATCAGCGCTTCCGGAAAGCGATCGCCGTG
>JBQCIZ010000119.1:0-2218 GCA_051953235.1 Nitrobacter sp.
GCTGGAGATTTCCGCTGGAACGGCTAACGCGGCGTGCCTTGCGTCCGGATCGTGAACGGAACGCTTGCGCAGGTCCCGGGCGAAGCCCATAGACAGGATCGCCCCGAGCGTTTCGAGAATCGCGCAAACCCATGACGGCACCACCCTCACGTCCTTCGGAACAGGCCGGATTCTTCTGGAAAACCAAGACGTTGGAGGAGATGTCTGCGGCCGAATGGGAAAGCCTGTGCGACGGCTGCGCGCGCTGTTGCCTGGAAAAGCTCGAGGACGAGGACACCGGTGACATCTATTTCACTCACGTCTCCTGCCGGCTGCTGGATGCGGGGCTGTGCGCCTGCAAGGACTACGCGAACCGTTCCGATCAGGTTCCGGATTGCGTCCGTCTTACGCCGGAGAATGTCCGCACCCTGAGCTGGCTGCCGCCAAGCTGCGGTTATCGGTTGGTGGCGGAGGGGCGCGATCTCTACTGGTGGCATCCGCTGATCTCGGGCGACCCGAACACCGTGCACGAAGCCGGCGTGTCGGTGCGCGGCCGGGTACACGGCACCGAGGACGACGTTCCGGATTCCGAGCTCGAGGACCACATCGTGCAGTGGCCAGCGCAACTGCCGAAGCGCGCCCGGCTGAAGAAGCGCCCGCGGAGCTGAGCCTCTTCACGCATTTGCGATGTGGCATCCGCGGGATGCTCCCATGCGCGCGACCCGCTGCCTCATCGGTGATTTGCGCGCTACTGTGTTTTCGACGCTTGCGATTCCGTGGCCGCCGTCAATCCGCCGTTTCGACACGGATGTTTTCTGACACGGACGAATTTGCCCCCAACGCCGCCATGAACAAGTTCGAACCTCAGGCCCGCGATGTGGCCGCACGCCAGATGTTGTCCGACGCCATGTCCCGTGAACTCGCAACCAATCCCGGCAAGGTCGTGGACCTCTCCGATGCGCCGCCGATCGCGCCGCGCGCGCCGCTCTCCCAGAGCGAGGTTCGCACCATCCTGATCAGCCTGATGCTGACCATGTTCCTTGCTGCGCTCGACCAGACCATCGTCGCCACCGCGCTGCCGACCATCGGCCGCCAGTTTCACGACGTCACCAGCCTGTCATGGGTGATCACCGCCTATCTCCTGGCCTCGACCGCGGTCGCGCCGGTGTTCGGCACCCTGAGCGACATCTATGGCCGCAAGGCGATGATCATCGTGTCGCTCACTCTCTTTATCGCAGGCTCCGTGCTGTGCGCGCTGGCGCCGAATATGGCAACGCTGATCGTCGCGCGCGGGCTGCAGGGTCTCGGCGGCGGCGGCATTATGCCCGTCGTGCAGACGGTGATCTCCGATGTGGTCACGCCGCGCGAGCGCGGTCAGTACCAGGCCTATTTCAGCGGCGTATGGACCACCGCAGGCATCGCCGGTCCGGTGCTCGGCGGCGTGTTCGCCGAACATCTGCACTGGTCGATGATCTTCTGGATCAACGTGCCGCTCGGCATCGCTTCGCTCGCGATGCTGTTGCCGAAGATGGGCAAGATTCCGGTGTTCCATCGCCGACGCAAGGTGGACTGGATCGGCGGCCTGCTGCTGATGTCGTCCGCCGTCGTGTTCATGCTGGTGCTGACATGGGGCGGCAACCGCTTCGCCTGGCTGTCGCCGACCATTGCCGCGATGCTCGGCTCGTCCTTCGTGCTCGCCGCCGCCTTTGTCTGGCATGCACGCACCACATCCGAACCGTTCCTGCCGCTGTCGCTGATGGGCGGCTCGGTGGTGCCTTACGCGATGGCGGCCGGCGGCTGCGCGCTCGGCGCCATGATCGGGCTCACTGTGCATCTGCCGCTGTACTATCAGGTGGTCTATCACCTGAGCGCCAGCGAATCCGGTCTCGCGCTGATTCCACTCGCGGCCGTGTCGACCGGCGGCGCCGCGCTCGCGGGCCGCACCATGATGCGCGCGGTGCATTACAAGCGCGTTGCGATCGTCGGAACGTCGTCGGCCGCGATCATCGCAGCGATCCTCGCGGTGGTCGTGATGCCGCTGTGGCCGCTGCTGGCATTGCTCTCGCTGTTCGCCTTCGGCCTCGGCACGACGTTCCCAACCAGCGTGGTGTCGCTGCAGAACGCGGTGGCGCGGCCGCAGGTCGGCACCGTGACCGGCGCGATGAACTTCTTCCGCGCGCTCGGCGCGTCCTTCACCGTCGCGGCCTTCACTACCATCCTGCTGATGGTGCTGGGCACG
>JBQCIZ010000120.1:0-3193 GCA_051953235.1 Nitrobacter sp.
TTCGGCCGGCGTCTCGATGGCGACATGACGGTACCGGCGGTGCAGGCGGCGAAAGCGGTCGGCAAGCCGGTCAAGGTGATCTACTCGCGCGAGAACGACATGACGATGGATTTCTCGCGTCCGCTCACCTACCAGAAGGTCAAGGCGGGGCTCGACGGCGACGGCAAGCTGGTCGCGCTCAGTCATGACGTGGTGTCGGCCTGGCCGACCCAGCGCTGGGGAATCCCTGATTTCCTGTCGCCGTCGGTCGACAAGAAGGGCCCGCTCGACGCCTTCACCGTGAACGGTGCGGACTTCTTCTATACCGTGCCGAACCACTATGTCCGGGCGATCAAGAACGAGATGGCGCATGAAGCCACGCCGTCGGGCCAGTTGCGTTCGGTGGCTCCCGGCTGGACCTTCTGGGCCGTCGAAAGCATGATCGACGAGATAGCGCACGCGGCCGGCAAAGACCCGGCGCAGTACCGCATCGAGTTGCTCGACGGCAAGGGCAAGAACGACGGCGGCGCGCAGCGTCTCCGCAACACCTTGCTCGCGGCGATGGGGCTTGCCGGTTACGGCTCGCTCAAGCTGCCGAAGGGTGAAGGCATGGGCGTGGCCTGCGTCTCTTCACAAGAGAGAAAGACCGCGAGTTGGACCGCGTGTGCGGCCCATGTCGCGGTTGCGCCGTCGGGCGAGGTAACGGTGAAGAAACTCACCGTCGCCACCGACGTCGGCACGCAGGTCAACCCCGATGGCATCCGCGCCCAGGTCGAGGGCGCGGCGCTGTGGGGGCTGTCGCTCGCGCTGTACGAGAAGGCGACGCTGAAGGACGGTGGCATCGAGCAGACCAACTTCGATAGCTACACGCCGCTGCGGATGAGTCAGCTGCCGGAGGTCACGGTCAACGTCATCTCCAACGGCGAGCACGCCACCGGCGTCGGCGAGCCGGCGGTGACTGTGATAGCGCCCGCGATCGGTAATGCCGTCTTCAACGCCGTCGGTGCCCGCGTGCGTGCGCTGCCGATCACGGCGGAGGCGGTCAAGGCGGCGATGAAGGCCTGATCTGCATTCTCAAGCAAGACCGACCCGCCGGAAGCATTGCTTCCGGCGGATTTTTTTGTGGCGGCGCGGAATCGGATTCAGATCGAAGCGGCTTTGCAGATATCGAGGATCGCCGCAGCGAATGCCGTCGGGTCTTCCTGCGGCGGGTTGTGGCCGACATTAGCGAGCACGCGGCGCTCGTAATGCGCGCTGAAGTGTGTCGCATGGTTTTCCGAGCCCTGCACGGGTGTCACCCCATCCACGGCTCCATGGATGGTGACAGTGGGCACACGGATGATCGGCTGTTTGGAGAGTTGCGCCTCGATCGCGGCATAGCGCGGATCGCCCGGCGCAGACTTCGTGCGGTGCATGTACGAATGGCGCACCACATCGACGAAATCGGAGTTATCGAACGACCGCGCGGTTCTCTCGAACGTGGCGTCGTCGAAGGTCCAGGTCGGTGACCACAGCGACCACAGTAGCCGGCATAGTGCGCGCCGGTTCTCGGTCAGTCCGTTGCGGCCGCGTTCGGTATGAAAATAATACTGATACCAGTAGCGCAGTTCCTGCTCCGGTGCGGCCGGCTGGAGCGCCACGGCGTTGTTCTGGATGGTGTAGCCGCCGCAGGTGACGAGCCCGATCACCCGCTTGGGCCACAGCGCCGACACGATGCCCGCGGCGCGGCCGCCCCAGTCGAAACCCGCCAGCACGGCGCGGGGCAGCTTCAAGGCATCGAGCAATTCGAGAAGATCGTGGCCGAGAGCCGCCTGTTCGCCGGAGCGTGGCGTCTCCCCTGACAGGAATCTGGTCGCGCCATAGCCGCGCAGATAAGGCACGAAGGTCTGGAAACCGGCTTCGTTGAGAAGGGCCACGACATCGTCGTATCCGCGCGGATCGTAGGGAAATCCATGCAGCAGCACGACCGGCGCGGCATCGGCTGGACCGCTTCGTTCGCAGGCGATGTCGAGCACGGACGTTCGAAGGGTGATCAGGTCGGCCAAGGCTATCTCCGTGCGTTTTGTATTATTTGCAGTACGGTCTTGTGGCGTTCGCCGTTCTGCATGTCGCATCACTGGGTGAGTTGCTGATATTCCTGACGAAATCGGCGAAGGCCCGGCTTTCCGTTGAATTGTCGGCGGACCGCTATGCAAGCGTTAATAATACCCCTTAAGCTTCGCGAATCCACTTATCGGCTAAAGTTCCCTTGCGCCGAACGACAAGCCGACGAGGATGAATGACGACTCTCACAACTGGATCGCCCGCAAGGCGCCGCCTGCTCCTGGCGTCTGACCGCAGCGATCAAAGCGGCGAACTCGCGGCCATCCTGCAACGTGCCGGCGACGTCGAGACCATTCCGACCGCAGAGATTCCGGATGTGCCTGCAAACCAGTTTGCCGGCATCGTGGTGGACATCAACTTGCGCTCCGCTGAAAGCGTGCAGCGGGTGCGGGACAAGCTGCGCGGGGAAGCCTATCGGTCGGTGCCGCGGCTGTTTGTTTTGGCCGACGCGCTTCATCATGGATCGATGCAGGCGTGGGCGCTCGGCGCGACCGACACCATTTCGCGTCCCTTCGACGCGCAGAGCATCCTGCAGCGCGTCCGTTCCGCCTTCCCGGATGGCGATATGTACGATGCGACGGCGAGCGGCAAGGCGCTCAACCGGGGCATCGCCGCGGCGCATGCTGTGCTGGTCAAGATATTCGATCGGCTTCCGACCGGAATTCCGCTTGCCTTCAGCGATGTGCTGGAGGCCGAACGCCAGATCCTGAACGCCATCAAGCGTTCGTCGTTGCGTGAATGGCTTGCTGCCGTCGGCCGGCATCACACCCATAGCTACCGGCATTGCCTGTTCGTCACGGGGTTCGCTGTGGCCTTCGCGCAGCATCTCGGCATGCGCGAGGACGACCAGCGCCGGCTGGCGCGCGCGGCATTGCTGCATGACGTCGGCAAGGCTTTCATTCCCGTGGAGATCCTCGACAAGCCGGGCAAGCTGACGGACGAGGAGATGGCGCAGATCCGCCAGCATCCGCGCCTCGGCTATGAAGCCCTTTTGAAGCAGGGTGGCTTCCCGCCCGAGATGCTGGACGTCGTTCTGCATCATCACGAGTTGCTCGACGGCTCGGGTTATCCCGATGGTCTGCGCGACGAGCAGATCAGCGACATCGTGCGC
>JBQCIZ010000121.1:0-4194 GCA_051953235.1 Nitrobacter sp.
TCGGAAGGCGACGATGTCGGCTTGCGCGTTCTGGTTGGACAGCGGCAGGCTGTTGTCTCGACCAACGATATCGGCGGCGACAATGTCGCGAAGCTCGCCGAGCGTGCGGTCGCGATGGCGCGTGTTGCGCCGGACGACAAATATGTCGGCCTCGCCGATCCGGCGTTGCTGGCGAAGAATTTCCCCGACCTCGATCTGCTCGATCCGGTCACGCCATCGACCGCCGAACTCGAACGCCGCGCGGTCGAAGCCGAAGCGGCCGGTCTTGCGGTGAAGGGCGTCACAAAATCCGGCGGCGCATCGGCGTCGGCCGGTATCGGCGGCATGGTGCTGGTGACGAGCACCGGCTTTCATGGATCGTATCTGCGGTCGAGCCAGAGCATTTCGATGATGGCGATCGTCGGCGATGGCACCGCGATGGAGCGCGACTACGATTTCACGTCCGCGCTTCATGGCGCGGATCTCGACTCCGCCGCCAGCGTTGGCCGCAGTGCCGGCGAGCGAACGGTGGCGCGCGCCAATCCGCGCAAGGTCGCCACCTGTAAGGTGCCGGTGGTGTACGATCCTCGTGTTGCGGGTTCGCTGGTTGGCCATGTCATCAATGCGGCGAACGGCGCATCGATCGCGCGCAAGACGAGTTTCCTGAAGGATCGCCTCGGCGAGCAGTTGTTCGCGAAAGGCATCCGGATCGTCGACGATCCCTTGCGGGTACGCGGGTTGCGTTCGCAATCCTTCGACGCTGAGGGCGTCGTGACCAAAAAGCTCGCGGTGATCGACGACGGCGTCCTGACCTCATGGCTGATGGATTCTGCGACCGCGCGCGAACTCGGGCGGACAACGACCGGCCATGCGCACCGCGGCGTGTCGTCCTCGCCCTCGCCGGGATCGTACAACCTGCATCTCGAGGCAGGGGAGATGACGCCCGCTGAACTGATCTCCGACATCAAGCAAGGCTTTTATGTCACTGACCTGATCGGATCTGGCGTCAACGGTGTCACCGGCGATTACAGCCGCGGGGCGTCCGGATTCTGGATCGTGAATGGCGAGATCACCTATCCGGTCAGCGAAATCACCATCGCCGGGCATCTGATCGAGATGTTCAAGTCGCTGACGCCCGCCAACGATCTCGCATTCCGTTACGCGACCAACGCACCGACCTTGCGCATCGAAGGATTGACGATTGGCGGACGCTGACGCCAACGAAATTCTGGCGCGTGACCGCGCCCTGTTGATCGAGACGGTGCGTGCCGCGGGAGCGCTGGCGTTGTCGATGTTCCGCACCGAGGTGCGGAACTGGACCAAGGGGGCGTCGTCGCCGGTGTCGGAGGCCGACATCGCGACCAACGATCTCATCGAACAGAAATTGCGATCGGCGACGCCGGATTATGGCTGGCTGTCCGAGGAGAGCACCGACGATTCAGGACGGCTTCGCAGGCAACGGGTCTGGATCGTCGATCCGATCGACGGCACGCGCGCCTATCTCGCCGGCCGCGACGACTGGTGCGTGAGCGTCGCACTGGTCGAGGAGGCGACGCCTGTACTCGCGGCGGTCTTCGCGCCCGTCACGGACGAAATTTTCCTTGCCGTACGCGGGCAGGGTGCATTGTGCAACGACGTGCCCATTCGTGCGGCGCTTGGCGATGTCCTGGATTTTGCAAGGATCGCAGGTCCGAAGCCGCTTGTGGAGCGGCTGGACCGGTCACGAAAAGATATCGTTCTTCATCCAAGGATCGGGTCGCTGGCGCTGCGCCTGTGCCGTGTCGCGGATGGCCGGATCGATGCGGCCTTCGCCGGGGGACAGAGCCGGGACTGGGATCTCGCCGCCGCCGATTTGATCGTGCATGAGGCGAATGGTAAAATGACCTCGCTCGGGGGCGAGCCGATTCTTTATAACCGTGCCGATGTGACGCACGGCGTGCTGGTCGCAGCGGGGCGTGATCGCCACGCGCGCATTGTCACGCATTTTCAAGGACATCCGCTGCCGTAAGGCACACAGCCGACTTTCGTGGTATTTGCGTGACGGCCGGCAACATCGTAGGACAACGCGCCATGTCAGACAGCCCGCCCCAGCAACTGCTCCATCTCGTGATCGGGGGCGAACTCACCGACCTCGCGCACACGACATTCAAGGATCTCGACAAGGTCGAGATCGTCGGTCTTTATCCGAATTACGCGTCGGCCTACGCGGCCTGGCGGGCGAAAGCGCAGCAGACGGTGGATAACGCCCACATGCGCTATTTCATCGTGCACCTCCATCGGCTGCTCGATCCGAGTCAAGACGCGAAGCCCGCCCGTTGAAAAAGCTGTTTCGCAATTTGCTGCGCGCGGGCTGGTTTCAGCAGTTCGCAGGCCTTCTGGCTGCCGGCTTCCTCAAGCTGGTTTGGCTGACCAACAAGTTCAGCTATGATCCGGAAGACATCTACGAGATTGTCGAACCCGAGATGCCGGTTATTCTCGCGTTCTGGCACGGACAGCATTTCATGACGCCGTTCATCAAGCGGGCGCATCATCGTGGCAAGGTCCTGATCTCGCGCCATCGCGACGGCGAATTTAATGCTTTGGCGGCGGAGCGGCTCGGTATCGGCACCATTCGCGGGTCGGGCGATCACGGATCGGCCTTTCATCGCAAGGGCGGCGTCGGCGCCTTCAAGGAAATGGTCCGCGCGCTCGGAGACGACTACAACGTGGCATTGACGGCCGATGTGCCGAAGCGTTCGCGCGTCGCAGGCCTTGGCATCATCATGCTGGCGCGTGAATCGGGGCGAACCATCATGCCGTTTGCGATGGCGACCAGCCGCTTCATTCGCCTGAATAACTGGGACCACACCACCATCAACCTGCCGTTCGGGCACGGTGCACTGGTCGGCGGTGAGCCGATCTCGGTCCCTCCCGATGCCAATGCGGACATGATGGAGACGCTGCGCGCGCGGCTCGAGGCCACGCTGAACGACGCGACGCGCCGTGCCTATGCCAGGATCGGCCGGCCTGACGTCGAGGCGGGTCATGCCTAGCTCGTTGCCGGCGGCGCTGCGCATCTATCGCAGACTGTCTGCCGCTGCCGGCCCGCTCACGCCGGCGCTCATCAAGCGGCGGCTGAAGCAGGGCAAGGAAGATCCTGCGCGCATCGCCGAACGGTGGGGCATCGCCCATCAGCCTCGTCCGGCCGGACCGCTGGTCTGGATTCATGGCGCCAGTGTCGGCGAGGTGCTGGCGGCGGCGGCGCTGATCGAGCGCCTGCGTGCACTCGACATCCGTATTCTGCTCACTTCAGGCACGGTGACGTCGGCGGCCGTGGTCGCCAAGCGGTTCCCGCCCGACATCATCCACCAGTATCTGCCTTACGACTCGCCCCGGTTTGTCGCGCGCTTCCTCGATCACTGGCAGCCGAGCCTTGCGCTCTTCATCGAGTCGGACCTCTGGCCCAACCTGATTCTGGCTGGCGCCGCGCGCCGTCTGCCGATGGTCGTCATCAACGGGCGAATGTCGCAACGCTCGTTTCCCCGCTGGCAAAAACTGCACGGAACCATCTCGGCACTGCTCGGGCGGTTCGATATCTGTCTTGTGCAGTCTGAAGTCGACGCCGAGCGATTTTCCGCGCTCGGAAGCCGCAATGTCATCGTCACCGGCAACCTCAAGCTCGACGTGCAGGCACCGCCCGCCGACGACGCGCGGCTGGAACGGCTGATGTCGGTGACCCGCGGCCGCCCGGTGGTGGTGGCAGCGTCGACCCATCCGGGCGAAGAGGAGATGCTGCTTCACGCGCACCGGACGCTGGCGCCGCATTTTCCGTCGCTGCTGACCGTGATCGTCCCGCGCCATCCGAACCGCGGCGAGGCGATCGCCCGCGCGATGACGGCATCCGGCGCGGAGGTGGCGCTGCGGTCGCTCGAGGAATTGCCGACGGCGCGGACGGACATTTACGTCGCCGATACGATGGGCGAGTTGGGCCTGTTCTATCGGCTTGCGCCGATCGTCTTCATGGGCGGCTCGCTGGTGCCGCACGGCGGGCAAAATCCGATCGAGGCGATCAAGCTGGATGCGTCTATCGTGCACGGGCCGCATGTCTTCAACTTCACCGACGTCTATGACGCGCTCGACCGCGCAGGGGGCGCACGTCAGGCCGACGACGGCAATGCGCTGGTGAAGCAACTGGGTCATCTCCTGAACGATCCGGCCGCGCGGAATGCGTCGGCC
>JBQCIZ010000122.1:0-6221 GCA_051953235.1 Nitrobacter sp.
GGTGAACCGCGACTGGCCCGGACGGCGGCGATCGAGATCGCGCTGGATCTCCTCGGCCGTCAGCGGCAACAGCGGCGGGCAGCCATCAACCACGCAGCCGATCGCAACCCCGTGGCTCTCGCCAAAGGTCGTGACCCGGAATAGATGGCCGAAGGTGTTGTGGGACATGAAGCAGCGCGCGCCTATAAGCCAGAACTGACTGACTTGTCGTAACGGGATGTTGCGAAAATCGCAAATTTTAGGAGCAAAAAAGCTATTTGCCGAGACGGCACATAATTCGTCATGCCCGGCCTTGTGCCGGGCATCCACGTCTTTCTGACCCGGACGGCGAAGACAGACGTGGATGGCCGGGACGAGCCCGGCCATGACAACGGAGAGGTTTGCGGCACGCCGCCTTTAACTATACTTCGCGATCCCGCCCGCGCCCAACACGTAGACCGCGCCCTGCTCGATGGTCAGGCTGGCGGCGCTGCCGGGTGCTTCGAGGCTCAGTGCCACCATTAGCGCCCGGGCCGTGCCGCCATGAGCCACGGCCACGGTGTCGCCGAGCAGCGAATCGTACCAGTCGCGCATCCGCAACGTGACTGACGCGTAGCTCTCGCCGCCCGGGGGCGCCGCGCCCCACTTGTCCACTTGCCGGAGCGCGAACGCGTCCGGGTTGGCCTGCTCCATCTGCGGAAGCGTCATGCCCTCCCAATGGCCGAAGCCGATCTCGCGCAGACGATCGTCGATCGCATAGTCATGCGGCGGCAGATCGATCGCACCGCGCATCAACTCCATGGTGCTGCGCGCCCGGCCCAACGGGCTCGCGACAAATGGCAGCGCTGTGGCATCGCGGCCGTCGCGCGCAAACAGATCGGCCAGGATGCCGCCCGCCTTCACGGCCTGGGTACGGCCGAGATCGTTCAGCGGAATATCCTGCGAGCCCTGAAAGCGGCCGGCCGCATTCCATTCGGTCTCGCCGTGGCGGATGTAGTAGATCGTCGGCATGATGGAAATGGCTCTCGGCGCTGAAGATGGCGCAGGGGAGGTACACCAGCGGCAAGAAGCGGGAAAGCCCCTATCGGCCAGCGGCCCGGCTCGTTTGTGCGCAAACGTCGCAGCGGAATAGACCCCGGCTCCGGGTGTTATGCTATGCAGGTGTCCGCCCTCGCCCGCATTCTTTCCATGCGTCCCGAGCCGGATATCGGTACAGCACGGTGAGACTGTCCGTATGAGCCCGTCGCAATGAGCGCCTTTCGTGACGACGTCGAAAGCATGATCCCCGCCCTGCGGCGTTATGCGCGGGCGCTGACGCGCGATGCCGATATCGCCGACGATCTCGTGCAGGACACGCTGGTACGCGCGCTCCGTTCGGAACGGCTGTTCCTCGGCGGCGATCTCCGGAGCTGGCTGTATACCATCCTGACCAATCTCAACCGCAACCGCCGCCGATCGCTGGCGCGTCGGCCGCAGTTCGCATCGTTGCAGGACACCGCCGCCGATGCCAGCGGCACCGAGGCGGAAGGCCGCGACATCGCCCGAGCCTTGGCAACGCTGGTGGAAGACCAGCGCTCGGTGCTGCTGCTGGTGATGCTGGAAGGATTGAGCTATCGCGAAGTGGCGGAGATTCAGGGGGTGCCGATCGGCACCGTGATGTCCCGCCTCGCCCGCGCCAGGGCGCATGTGAAGGCCTTCCTTGAAGGCGAACGCCCGGCGCTGCGGCGAGTGAAGTGAGAAAGCTGACCGTGATGCAAATGAAAGCAATTCCAGAAATTGCCGTCATCCTGAGGTGCGAGCCCTTGCGAGCCTCGAAGGATGACGCGACACAATCATTCCACCCTTCGAGGCGCGCAAGAAAGAGCGCGCACCTCAGGGTGACGCTGAATTTGAGTTTTATGCAGATGAGACCACGACCATGACCGCTCCCAAAATTCCCGTCACCGAGGACGAGATTCACGCGTACGTCGACAACGTGCTTCCCGTGGAGCGCCGCGCCGATGTCGAAGCGTGGCTCGAGACGCATCCCTACGATGACGAGCGGGTGCGGGCATGGCGCCAAATGGCAGACGCCCTGCATGCGCGTTATGACAGCGTGGCCGACGAAGCGATTCCGCAACGGCTGGAGATCGATCGCCTTGTGCGACAGCCGCGCCGATGGATGATGGGCGCGATCGCGGCGACCCTCGTGGCGTTCGCAGCCGGAGGCGGCGCAGGATGGTTCGCGCGCGGCGCGGACGCAGCCGCACCCGCCTTCCAGAATGTCACCGCAGATGCGCTGGAAGCCCACCGCCTCTATGTGGTCGAGGTTCGCCATCCCGTGGAGGTGCCCGGCAACGAGCGTGCCCATCTGCAGCAATGGCTGAGCAAGCGCTGCGGCTGGGCGGTGCACGCGCCCGAACTCGGCGCCACCGGACTGAAGCTCGTCGGCGGACGGCTGCTCCCGGGACCGACAGGACCGGCCTCGTTCCTGATGTACGAAAGCCCGTCGGGCGAGCGCTTCACGATCTATGCGTCGCGCGTGCAATCCGAAAACACGCAGATGCGCTATGCCGCGCGCGCCAATGACGGCGCGATGTTCTGGAGCGAAGGCGGTATCGGCTTCGTGCTCAGCGGCCCAGACACCGACAAGGATCGCCTGCAGCAGGTCGCGCGGCTGGTTTACGATCAGACGGAGAAGACGGGCGGGTGATTTGCCTCTGAAGAGGCTGCAACGTCATCCTGAGGTGCGAGCGCCAGCGAGCCTCGAAGGATGACGTCCATCCCCGCGCCGTCCCCCTTCGAGGCGCGCAAGAAAGAGCGCGCAGCTCAGGGTGACGGCCCTCTTCCGCGACCAGCGTTTTCAGGTCATCCTCCTCACACTATGGGTGTAAGGGAAGAGTCGATCTGATGACGAGCGGACACATTACGACGAGTGCCGGCAAAGTCGCGTACCGGCAATCGGCAGGCACCGGTCCCACTATCGTTCTGGTACACGGCAACTCGGCGTCTTCGAAGGCTTTTGCGCGGCAGCTGGACGGGACACTCGGCCGGACATATCGCGTGATCGCCTACGACCTGCCAGGCCACGGCGAGTCCGACGATGCCGCCGACCCGGCGAAGACCTACACCATGCCTGGCTATGCACGCGTGCTGCGCGAGGTCGCCGCGCAGCTCGGCGCCGACGATGCAGTCTTTGTTGGCTGGAGCCTCGGCGGTCACATCGTTCTCGAAGCCGCACCGGATCTGCCGGATGCAAAAGGCTTCGCGATCTTCGGCACGCCGCCGCTGGCCTTTCCTCCAGCGATGGAGCAGGCCTTCCTGCCGACGCCGGCAATGGCTTTCACCTTCGCGCCGGAATTGAGCGAAGAGCAGGCCCGTGCCTATGTCGCGGCGGCCTTCAAACCGGGCACCACCGATCTGCCGGCAGAGATGGTCGCCGACGTGCTGCGCACGGATGGCCGCGCGCGGGCGAACCTTGCCACCAGTATCGCGCCCGGCGGCTTCCGCGACGAAGTCGAGGTCGTCGCCAGTTTGCGTCAACCGCTGGCGATCCTGCACGGTGCCGGGGAGCAGTTCATCAATGGCAACTATTTCAGGACGCTGAAAGCGCCCACGCTCTGGCGAGACGAAGTGCAGACCATTCACGATGCCGGCCACATCCCGCAGTGGGAGCAGACGGAAAGGTTCAACGCGCTACTGGCTGCGTTCGTAACCGACTGCGCAAACCGGGGGCGGTGAGAGTTACATCGTGCCGCGATAGTAACTGCCGCTTTGCTACCAATTGCAGCGATTTGTCCAAATTCCGACATGAGGAATCTCGGATTCCGTCATGGAGGGGCCTCAATATCGCACCGGGTCGCATCACTGACTTGTGAGGCGTTCGATCCGCCGATCGACGCACGCAGCCTCGATCGGGTTTACCGCGCTGGTCCCCGGTCGAGGCTGCACCTTTTTGAAAAACTGCGGCTAGCCCAGATCCTTGCGCGGATTGTAGGGATGGTTATCGCGCCACTTCTGCATCAGCGCTTCAAGCTCGGCGTCATTGCCGTCGGGCAGAATGATCCGCGTGGTGACGAACAGGTCGCCCGCCGCTCCGGCCTTCGGCAGGCCCTTGCCCTTGAGTCGGAAGGTGCGGCCGCTCGACGTGTTCTTCGGGATCGACAGTTCAACCGCGCCGCCAAGCGTCGGCACGCGTACCTTGCCGCCCAACACCGCTTCGTAAAGTGTGATCGGCAGATCGGCGCGCAGGTCGTTGCCGTCGACCTTGAAGAACGGATGCGGTGCGATCGTCACCGTGATCAGGAGATCGCCGGGGCGATGACCGGGCGCACTGTCGCCCTGCCCCTTCAGCCGGATCTGCTGGCCGGAGGTGACGCCGGCGGGAATCTTGACATTGAGTTCCTTGCCGCTCGGCAGCCGGACGCGCTTCTCGCCGCCCTTGACCGCCTCCTCGAGCGACACCGTCAGGGCAACGCTGAGGTCGAGATCGGGCGCGGTGAAGGTACTGGTGTCGAACTCGAACGACTGCGCACCGCCGCCACGGCGGCCGCGCGCCGCACCCGCCGCGGCTCCGCCGAACATGCTGTTGAGGATGTCCTCGAACCCGCCGCCGCCCGCGCCGGGTCCGCCGCCGCTGCGGAAGCTGTACTGCTCGAAGCCGCCGCCCGGCGACGCGCCGCCGCGCGGACCGCCGCCGCCCGGAAACCCCTGAAAGCGCGGCTTGCCCTCGGCGTCGATCTCGCCGCGATCGAACTGCTTGCGCTTGGCCTCGTCGCCAAGGATTTCGTTCGCGGAATTGACCTCCGCGAAGCGTTCGGCAGCTTTCGGATCGTTCTTGTTGGCATCGGGATGGTGTTTCTTCGCGAGCTTGCGAAACGCACTCTTGATCGCCGCGGCGCTGGCACCCCGCTGCACCCCCAAGACCTCATAGGGGTCGCGCATCCGTCTCAGTCTCCTTTAAGGGAATTCAGACTATGGGCCGGAAAGGTCCACGTTCCTAGCATCTGGGGTGTCCGTGGCATTTTTGCAACGGCGTGACGAGCCATTCCGCCCCGCAAATTAGCTCCGCCGCCACGGTTTCAGCGACTGGATCTCCCAATGGCCCCCCGACCGGCAAGCCGCGCCCTGCAGCCAGCTTTCGGATTTTCCGTTAACGTAACTCGCCAAAAAATCCCGGCAAGTGCGCCCGTCGGCCGTGTAGGCCTGCGCCAGCGGCGTCACCGAGCCCCGCGCGCCGGTCGATGGATTTTCCCAGGGCTGGCTGGCGTCCTTGGTTCCTTTGGTCAGCACATCGGAGGCGGCGGTGCGGGCAAAGGCGAGATCGGTCTCGGTCGGTCCCGCGTGCACGGCGGCGCCGATCGATCCAGTGATGTCGCTATCCTCCATTTGCGCGAAAGCCCCGCCATTTCCGCCCAAACTGCAGCCGCCGGCGGTGGCCGCGATTAGAATTGCTGTGACGGCGACACCCAAAGGCCGGATCGCGGATAGGCCAAGGCGCACACGTGCCCTATATAGGGTGGCCCTGTATAAGGGCCGCGAACGGCTCTCGACGGCAAACGGGCGCAACCTGGACTCCAACGCATGAACGACACGACGGACATCAAGGACACAAGCCAGTTAACGTCCGGTGATTTCACCGAACGCGCGGAGCCGTTCGCGCTGTTCGCGGACTGGTTCGCGGAAGCGGTCAAATCGGAACCGAACGACCCCAACGCCATGGCGCTCGCCACGGTGGACGCGTCCGGCCTGCCCGACGTCCGCATGGTGCTGATGAAGGGTTTTGATGCCGACGGCTTCGTGTTCTACAGCCACATCGCCAGCGCCAAGGGCCGCGAGCTGGCCGCGAACCCGCAAGCCGCGTTGCTGTTTCACTGGAAATCGCTGCGCCGGCAGGTCCGCGTCCGCGGCGCCGTGACGCCGGTGACATCAGCCGAGGCCGACGCCTATTTCGCCACCCGGCCGAAACAGGCCCAGATCGGTGCCTGGGCCAGCAAGCAATCGCAGCCGCTGGAAAGCCGGTTTGCCTTCGAGCAGGCCATCGCCAAGGAAGCCGCCAAATACATCATCGGAGCCGTGCCCCGGCCGCCCGGCTGGAGCGGCTGGCGGATCGCGCCCGCGCAATTCGAATTCTGGCACGACCGCCCGTTCCGCCTGCACGACCGCATCGAATTCCGCCGTGCGGCGCCTGATGCGCCGTGGACGAAGACAAGGCTTTATCCATGACCCCAGACAAGGCGAAGCCGCGTTCGATGCCGTCCACG
>JBQCIZ010000123.1:0-4392 GCA_051953235.1 Nitrobacter sp.
AGATCGGCGATGCGCGCGACGGCGTGCGGATTGTTGCGATGCTTGCCGGCGGCTTCCCATTCGTCGAACGCGCGCTGCACATCAATGACAACGAGCGCGGTCTTGCCGGACGGCACGCGGCTCATGACCGGGATCGCGTGCGCTGGCCGCGCCACCATACGCCGAACGCGATCAGCACGGCGGCCGCAAGGGTAAACCAGGTGATAGCGTATTGCATGTGGTCGTCCCTGAGATGCACCTGAAGCGGACCGGGCTGTGGAATGCCGCTCCCGGGCACCGGCGTCTCGAGGTCGACATAGAACGGCGCGATGCGGCCGTCCGGCGACCAGCCAAGCGCCTGGGTCATCGCACCGACATCACGCGCGAACCACAGCCGCTTCGCGGTGCTCGGCTTGGGCGTCAGCATGCCCGCGACTTCCGGAAAGCGCAGGTAGCCGGTCATGGTGACGGGCTGGCCAGTAACGAGCCGTCCGACCGCGCGATCCTGCTGGGCCCGATCCTGCATGGTATTCTGCACGAAGCCGGCGTTGACGACGACAACGTCGCCATCCGGCAAACGCGCGGGCAGGAAGGCCCAAGCTCCCGGACCGCTGATGTCGGCGCGGACGGCAGAGCCCGACGAGAACACCATGACGTCGGGGCGCTGCTCATAGGTCGCCGTAAACGTCACGCGGCGGAATTCGTCGGCCGCGCGCGTCAGGCTCTTCCACTGCGCGGGCGGCGGCAGCGGCACCGGCGCGGCTGCAAGCCGCGCGTCCAGCGCGGCGATCAGCGCGTGCTTCTCGACCCGGCGCTGCAGTTGCCAGACTCCGAGGCCGACGAAGACCGCCAGCAGGAACAGAGTGAAGAGTCCAAAGCCGAAGCCCGACCCGGATCGCATCTCGGTGTTGCTCATTCGGTTTCACGATCGATCAGGCGGCCCTCGGCCGCCTTGTGGTGGAACTGCAGGGCGATCAGCAGCGACTTCAGCGCGCGCAGCGGCCACAGCGTCACGGCCAGCACCAGCGGAATCCATAGCGCGGCGTGAACCCAGAATGGCGGCTGGTACTTGACCTCGACGATCAGCGCGGCCGCGACGACGATGAAGCCGGCGATCAGGATGACGAACACTGCGGGTCCATCGCCGGCATCGATGAACGCGTAATCGAGCCCGCATCGCTCGCAAGCCGGGCGCAACGTCAGAAAGCCCTGATACAGCTTGCCTCGCCCGCAGCGCGGACACTTGCAGGCGATCCCGCGGATCGCACTCTGATAGACCGAAACCGGCGTGTCGTAATCGTTCATGGATCGTCGCGTCACAAAAGCAGAAGGGCGGCCCTGCGGCCGCCCTTCCCTTACCAGATTATCCCCGTCAATGCGCGGCGGCGTGCGCCATGGCTCCGGCGCCGTTGCCCCAGACGTAGATGCAGATGAACAGGAACAGCCACACCACGTCGACGAAGTGCCAGTACCAGGCGGCGAACTCGAAGCCGAGGTGCTGGGTCGGCGTGAAGTGCCCCGCATAGGCCCTCAACAGGCAGACGATCAGGAAGATCGTTCCGACCAGCACGTGGAAACCGTGGAAGCCGGTCGCCATGAAGAAGGTCGCGCCGTAGATGTTGCCGGCGAAGCTGAACTCCGCGTGGTGATATTCGTAGGCCTGCACGCAGGTGAAGCAGACACCGAGCGCGATCGTGAGGATCAGCCCCCACTTCAGGCCCTGGCGATCGTTCTCGAGCAGCGCGTGGTGCGCCCAGGTCACCGTGGTGCCCGAGGTCAGCAGGATCAGCGTGTTGAGCAGCGGCAGATGCCAGGGATCGAAGGTCTCGATGCCCTTGGGCGGCCATACGCCACCGAACAGCGCGTCGCGCGTCGCATGCACGGGATCGCCGGGGAACAGCGACGAATTGAAGAAGGCCCAGAACCACGCCACGAAGAACATCACCTCGGAGGCGATGAACAGGATCATGCCGTAGCGATGATGGAGCTGCACCACGCGGGTGTGATCGCCCTTGTACTGGGCCTCACGGATCACGTCGCCCCACCAGCTCGCCATGGTGTAGAGTACGCCGATGGTACCGACGCCGAACACGATGGGCGCGGCGCCATACAGATGGTGCATCCAGCTAATGGCACCGACCGCCATAACGAAAGCGGAGATCGAACCGACGATCGGCCACGGGCTCGGATCGACGAGGTGGTAGTCGTGGTGCTTGACGTGCGCCGTAGCCATTAAAGTCTCTCCGTTAGCGGTGCCGCTGCTATTCGGCACGTGTTCGTCTCAAAAATCAATCGCGACAGCCGTCGCAGGCCTCAGATGCTTCCCTTGCGTTTGTCCGGTTCGCCCGAGGCCACCGGCTCCGGCACGGGACCCTTCACCGGATAGAACGTGTAGGACAGGGTGATGGTGTTGACGCCGTCGTTTTCGCTGTCCTTGGCAAAGTCCTGATCGACATAGAAGACCACGGCCATCTCGCGCTTTTCACCCGGTGCCATGGTCTGTTCGGTGAAGCAGAAGCAGTTGATCTTGGTGAAGTAGGAGCCAACCGTCAGCGGCGTGACGTTGTAGGCCGCCTGCCCGGTGGTGCGCCGCGCCGACTGGTTGGTGACGGTGTAGTAGACCGTCATCACCTCGCCGATCCGCGCCTGTATCTCCGTTTGTTCAGCCTCGAATTTCCACGGCAGTCCGCCGGAGACGTTGGAATCGAACCGCACGGCCACGGTGCGCGCGAGCGGCGCTCCCTTCGGAGCCGCTTCGGCAACCTGCGTGGTGCCGTTGAACCCCGTGGCGCGGCAGAACCAGTTGTAGAACGGCACCGCCGCATAGGCCGCGCCGACCATCAGCGCGACCAGGAGGCCGCAGGCCGCGCCGATCTTCACATCGCGACCGATCCGCGGCGCCGCTTTCGGGGCGGCCGAAGCCGTCGTGCCGGCGGGGTCCTGCGGGAGTTGCGGCGTATCGGTCATATCAATCACATCGGCCTGACGAGAACCGCCGGTCCCTTGACCAGCGTGACCGCGAAAAACAGCACCACCAGAATTCCGAGCGCCCAGGCGATCGCGAGCGACCGTTCACGGCGGCGCTTTTTCTGCGCCTCGGTGAGGACGATGCCTTCGGGTTTCGGTTCGGTGTCCATCGGCCCATGCACCCTCTACCAGATCAGCGGAAGGATGGCCTTGACGACCACCTCGATCAGCAGGATGGCGAACAGCGCGAAGAGATAGAGAATTGAAAAACCGAACATCCGCCGCGTGGCGCGCAACGCCGCGCTGCCGGTACGGCGACGATAGATGTCGACGGCCAGCCACAGCATGCCCGCGCCGAGAACCAGCGAGGCGACGCCGTAGACGGCATCGAAATAGCCCATCGGCCACGGCGCCACCGCAATGGCGACCAGCACGATCGTATAAAGCAGGATCTGCAGCCGCGTCGCATCGGGGCCGGCGACCACCGGCAGCATCGGCACGCCGGCGCGGGTGTAGTCCTCGTTGCGGAACAGGGCGAGCGCCCAGAAGTGCGGCGGCGTCCAGAAGAAGATAATGAGGAACAAGAGGATCGGTTCGACCGACAGCGAGCCCGTCGCCGCAGCCCATGCCACCACCGGCGGCAGCGCGCCTGCGGCACCGCCGATGACGATGTTCTGCGCGGTCCAGCGCTTCAGCCACATCGTGTAGATAACGACGTAGAAGAAGATCGTGAACGCCAGCAGCGCACCGGCGACCCAGTTGACGAGGATGCCGAGCGTCATCACCGAGAAGAACGCAAGCGTCAGGCCGAAGGCCATCGCTTCGCCGGGCGTGACGCGGCCACGCGGAATCGGACGGTTGGCCGTCCGCGTCATCAGCGCATCGATATCGCCTTCGAGCGCCATGTTGAGCGCACCGGACGCACCACCACCCACGGCGATGCACAGGATCGAAGTGATCGCCAGCACCGGATGGAGATGTCCCGGCGCGAGGAACAGCCCGACCGCCGCCGTGAACACCACCAACGACATCACGCGCGGCTTCAGCAGCGCGAGATAGTCACCGACACCCGCCTCGGAAATCCGGGGCAGCGGCAGATCAAGGGCATTCTGGTCGAGGACGGACAATTTCTCTCGGTCTCACTCTGACATTGCGGTCATCGCTCGGATATCGGGCGAGCCAGTATTCGAATGCGGCACGCTCAACTGAAGTGCCGAAACAACCCCGATCCCCGCTTTGCGCGGGGATCGCAGTTGACGTTCACTGAATGCGCGGCAGCGTCTCGAACTGGTGGAACGGCGGCGGCGACGACAGCGTCCATTCCAGCGTCGTGGCGCCGGGCCCCCACGGATTGTTGGCGGCCGGCACCTTCTTGATGAAGGCATCGAACACGCCGTAGAGGAAGATCAGCATGCCGAAGCCCGAGATGTAGGAGCCGATCGACGA
>JBQCIZ010000124.1:0-14395 GCA_051953235.1 Nitrobacter sp.
GCGCGTCGATGAAGTCGCAAAGAGCATCACCGGCGCGCTCGAAGAGCGCGGCGCGCACATCACGACTGCGCTCAGCAACGCCGGCGACAACATGATTCTCGCGCTCGGCGAGCGCGGCGGCGATCTGCTCGATCGGCTCGAGGAAGCGAGCGCCGAGACCACGCGCGCCGTGCTTGATGCCAGCGAGCGTTTGACCACCAGCCTGAACTTCAAGACCGGACACGTCCACGACGAGTTCGTCGATCTCGCCGATCGGGTTCATGACATGCTCAACGAGCGTATCGACCGCATCACGGGCGAATTCGAACAGAAGTCTTCCGTCATTATCGATGGCATTTCCGAGCGCACCGAACAGGTTCACGACTCGCTGAAAAATTCCAGCGACTCCCTGCTGCTCGAGCTCGAACTGCGCAGCGGCGATCTCGTCACCAAGATCGACGAGGCCGGCAACCGGCTGGCATCGCAGGTTCTGACAAGCGGCGACAAGGCAAGCGAGGCGCTGGACGTCACAGTCAACACGCTCGTGGCCAAGGTCATCTCGCAGACCGAGACGACGCACGACACGCTCAGTCTGCAGATGAGCGCGTTCGATCAACTCGTGAAGGATCAAGGCACCGAGCTCGCCGAAAAGTTCGCGCGCGACAGCGGCACGCTCGGCTCGCTGATCACCCGCCACATCTCGGAGTTCGATCGCACCGTCAAAACGTTCGGCGGCGAGATCGTCGATCGCCTCGGCCAGCGCACCGAAGACATCACCCAGAGCCTGAAGACGTATGTCGACAATTTCGACACCCGGCTGACCTCCAATGGCGGCGAGATCAGCGCCGCGCTGGATCAGCGCCTCGCGCAGTTCGAAACCTCACTTGAGTCGCGCGTGACCAATCTCGACACTTCTCTGGACACCAGGATCAAGTCGTTCGACGAGACGGTCGGCGGCCGCATCAGGACGCTGGAACAATCCCTGGATTCCCGCGCGAAGTCCGTTACCGAAACCGTGGACAATCGGTTCGGCGCCCTCTCGTCGTCGCTGACCGACGGTGCCGCGCATGTTCTCGGTTCGATTGAGAGCCGCCTCGTCCACCTCACCACGTCGCTGACGGAAGGCGCGACGCAGGCTATCGAAGCGATCGACCGCCGGATCGCGGGTGTCACCGAGACCATCGACGGCCGCAGCGTCCACCTCGCGGATACGGTCACGGCACGCTTCCAGGACATCCATCAGGGTCTCGATGAGCGGGTCAACCTCGTCGCAACGGCGATCGAAACCCGCGTCACCCAGTTCGAGGATCTTTTGGGATCGCGGATCGAGGCTGTGGCGGGCCGCTTCGAATCGAGCGGACGACAGGCGAGCGACGCGCTGATGGCGCGTGCGGAAGAGCTGTCGCTCGGCATCAAGTCCCATGTCGAGGATGCCGAACGCTCACTGACCAATCTGGTGGTCAATACCAGCGAGACCATCCAGGCCGGTGCTCGTACCGCCCAGCAGTCCCTGCTTTCGGTGTCGACCGACGTCGGTGCGCAGTTGCAGCTGACGTCGATCGAGGTCGAGCGCGCGCTGAGCGCAGCGGGAACCACCGCCGCCAGTTCCATCGTCAATAGCGCCCGCGAGGCGCAGACGACGCTGGTCAACGCCTCGGCCGATGCGGTCAATCAGGTCAAGTCGCTGTCCGCCGACGTCGAGCGGACGCTGTCCGCCGCCGGCTCCAGCACCGCAGATGCGGTTCTCGCGGGCGCGCGCGCGGCGCAAACCACGCTGGTCGCCGCCTCCTCGGATGCCGCAACCCATGTGAAATCGCTCACGAGCGATATCGAGCGCACGCTCACGAGCGTTGGATCTGACGTCGAACGCATGCTGACGACTGTCGGCACCTCGACGGCAGACACCGTTCTGTCGGGCGCACGCGCAGCTCAGACGACACTGGTCAACGCATCGGCCGATGCCGCAAGCCACGTCAAATCGCTGGCAAGCGACGTCGAGCGGACGCTGTCCGCTGTGGGCGCCGACACCGCAGCCGCCATCCTCGGCAGCGCACGCGAAGCCCATAGCTCACTCACCGCGACTTCAACCGAGACGGCGAGCCAGATCAAGGCGATTTCCTCGGATATGGAACGGTCGCTCCAGGCCGCCACGGCGAATACTGCGGAAATGATCCAGGCGAGCGCCCAGAGTGCACAGAACTCCCTGCTCACCGCGTCGAACGAAGCCAGCGCCAAGGTCAAATCGACGTCGGCCGACGTGGAGCGCTCGATCTTTGCCGCCAGCGGCAGCTTCGGGACGACGATCACCGGAAAGGCGGACGAGATCGTCAATTACGTCCAGCAGCAGACGGATCGTCTCTCGCAGATGATCGACAGCAAGCGTGGCGCGCTGGTCGAAGCTCTCGGCAGCAAGACCAATCAGCTCAACACGGAAATCGATCGCGTCACCGCCGACGCCCTCAAGTCGATCGAAACCCGTGGACAGGCGTTCTCGCAATCGATCGTTGCGAACGGTTCGGATGTTGCCCGCACCATCACCAATGCCGGCGAATTGGCGACCGGCGCGGTCGGCAAATCGTTGAAGGATCTTGAGCAGGCCTCCCGCTCGGCGATCGAGCAGTCGCGGCAGGTCTCCGTCGCTGCCGTCACCGAAATGCAGGAGACCAGCAAGATTCTGCGCACCGATACGGTCGCCTTGTTCGAGCGGTTGCGCGAGGGCAACATCCTCCTCCAGGAAGTCCTGACGGGTGCCCACGACAATCTCAATTCGCTGGAGCGAGCGCTGGTCACGCGCGTTGCGGACTTCGTGTCGACCATGAACGACGTGACCTCGCGAAACGGTGTCGCGACACGGACGCTCGAGGATCAACTGACGACGTTCACGGCCAAGACGTCCAAGGCGCTTGAGGATCTGGGCTCCCTCTCCGGTCAGTTCGAGAGACATGGCAAGGCTTTGGTCGAAGCTGCGGCGCAGGTCGAACAGAGCAACCGCAACACCAGTTCGTCCGTCGAGGATCGCAAGTCCATGCTGGAGTCCCTCGTCACGACGATCGACTTGCGAACGACAGATCTTGATCAGCGGCTGACGCGGTTCACGAGCCTGCTCGACGAGTCGCTGGCCGCAGCCGAGGAGCGCGCTCGCGATATCGCGCGGGTCGTGGCGGAGACGGCTGGAGCCGGTTCGGCAGCGATCAGCAGCCAGTTCGAAGCGGTCCGCGCCGCCTCCGAGGAAGCACGCCGCCTGACGTCGGAATCGATGAACGAGATCTACCGGCAGGCGACCCAGGAAGCCGACTCAATGCTCAAGCAGTCCGCCGACAAGTTCGCGGCACTGGTGCAGGGCATGAAGCAGATGAGCGCCGAGATGCACTCGGAGCTCGAGGCGACCCGCAACGAGCTTCGTCGTGGCGTGCTCGAGATGCCGCAGGAGGCTGCCGAGAACACCGCCCAGATGCGCAAGGTGATCGTCGATCAGATCGAGGCCCTGGCCGAACTGAACCGGATCGTCGCGCGTCATGGCCACGGCTTCGACGTCGTCAGTACCGGACGCTCCAGTTCGCAGCGCGAGGAGGAACCTGTCATGGCGACGGCCGGTGGCCGCTCCGACACGCTGACCCGGCCCGCGCCCCGGATGCGCGATACCGGCAGTGCCTCCAATCTGCCGCCGCCCGACCTTGGCATTGCGCCCTCCCGCCGGACGGAAGCTCCTCCGGTCAGCCCGGCGAGCCCAGACAATGGACGCGATGGCTGGCTCTCCGACCTGCTGAGCCGTGCCGATACCGGCGGCAACGACCGCGACATTCCGCGCGGACGGCCCGCACCGCAGACTGCGGCCGCGGACCCGCTAAGCTCGCTGTCGCTCGATATCGGCCGGCTGATGGATCGTAATCTCGCGGCCGAGATGTGGGACCGTTATCAGCGCGGCGAGCGCAAGGCGTTCAACAAGCGCCTGTACACGCCCGCCGGGCAAAAGGCCTTCGACGAGGTCGCGCGCAAGTATCGTTCGGACCGCACCTTCAAGCAGACGGTTGACCGCTACATCACCGAGTTCGAGCGATTGCTCGACGAGGTCGCGCGCGATGAGCGCGGACCGGCGGCGCTGCGAGGTCATCTGACGTCGGAGACCGGACTGGTCTACACCCTGCTGGCGCACGCAGCGGGACGGCTCGGATAACGTCGCTTGATCGGCTTACGAAAAACGGAAGCTTTCGCCTCCGTTTTTTGTTGCCCACATTTTGCAGATTGCAGCGATGTGCGCGAGGCCTCGCGGCATCCCACACCGGCAGACCTGACGAACGAAGTTTAACGTCTCCGCGGAGGGGCCGGCGGCGGCGCAGACGTACTGCTGCTGCTTGCACCGAACAGCAGCCGGGTGGGGTTGCGATCCAGATTGTTCACTGCGCGGCTGATGTCGCCGAGCGTACGGCGGCCGTCGGACATGAGGGCGCCAGACCGCTTGTTGAAATCATCGGCGAGTTCACGGATCGACTTCACCGTCTGTAACAGTTCGCCGCCCTCCTTGCCGCCGGCAATCGCATCGAGGCCGAGCATCAGGTCGTCTGTCTTGGTCATGACGCCGTCGGCCTTGGTCATCACGTCGTTGAACTTCTGCACGACGTCGTCGATCTTCCCGGCATTGCGCGCAAGCGACGCCGTAAACGTCTCGACGTTCTGTAGCGAATTCTTCACGGCGGTCTGGTTCTCGGCGACGATGCGGTTGACGTTCTGCAGGGTCGCGCGGATCGACTCGGTCACGTCCTGCAAGGCAGCCGGGTCTGCGGTCAGGATCGGAACGCCGTCCTCGTCGAGCGGCACTGGCGGCGCTGCAGCCTCGCCGCCCTTCAGCGAGATCGCAGCAACGCCGGTCAGGCCCTGAAACTCCAATCCGACCAAGGTGTCTTTCCGGATCGGCGCCGAGTTTTCGACCATTGCGAGCGCGACCACCCGGCGTGGGTCGTCGAGCTTGACCGAAACCACCTCGCCGACGCGGATGCCGTTGAAATTGACGCTGCCGCCATTGCGCAGGCCCGACGCCGAGCCCTCAAACACGATCCGGAGCGGACTGCGCGCCTTGGTCGTATGCAGACTCTGAAACCAGAGAACGAATCCGAAAGCCGCGGCAATGACCGCAAGCGTGAACGATCCAATCAGGACGTAATTCGCCCGCGTCTCCATTACATCTACTCCGGTACCGACTTAAAACTAACCCACGACGGCGCGGGCGCGCTTGCCGTGAAAGTAGGCCCTCAACCAGGGATGCTGCGAGGCCAGCATATCGGCTATCGATCCTGCCGCAATAATCTTACCGTTCCCTAACACGGCAATACGGTCGCAAGCCTTATGAAGGCTATCCAGGTCATGGGTTACCATGAAAACGGTCAGCCCCAAAGTGCGCTGCAGCGTCCGCACCAGATCGTCAAAGTCGCCTGCACCGATCGGATCGAGACCCGAGGTCGGCTCGTCGAGGAAAACCAGCTCGGGATCGAGCGCCAGTGCGCGGGCCAGCGCCACCCGCTTGATCATGCCGCCGGACAGCTCCGACGGGTAGCGCTCCGCGACCTCAGGCCGCAGCCCCACCATGCCGAGCTTGGCAATGGTGATTTCATCGAGCAGGCGCTGCGAGACGTTGAGATATTCGCGCACCGGGAACTGGATGTTCTGGCGGACGTTCAGCGACGAAAACAGCGCCCCTTGCTGAAACAGTACGCCCCAGCGGCGTTCGACCGCGCGTCGCGCGGACGTATCCGCAGCGTCGAGATCGACGCCGAACACCTCGATGCTGCCGGCGACCTTCGGAACGAGCCCGATGATGGTGCGCGTCAGCACGGATTTTCCCGCGCCCGACGGTCCGACGAATCCCAGGATTTCGCCGCGCTTCACATCCATATTCAAACCGTCCAGCACCTTTGTCGCGCCGAACTGAACGGCAACATCGCGGACACGGATAATGGGATCTGACACCTCGCCGGCCATCGCTACATTCCGATCGAAGCAAAGAAGATCGCGAACACGCCGTCCATCACGATCACGAAGAATATGCCCTTCACCACCGACGACGTGGTGTGCTGCCCGAGCGACTCCGCGCCGCCTTGCACGGCCAACCCCTCGACGCACGCTACGATTCCGATCACGGCCGCCATCACCGGCGCCTTGACCATGCCGACGACGAAGTGATCGATCGAGATGGCGTCCCGCAACCGGATGAGGAATGCTTCGGGCTGCACACCACCGTAGAGCCACGCCACGAGGCCACCACCATAAAGCGCGGCCATTGCGCCGAGAAACGCCAGGATCGGCAGCGCGATGACCAGCGCGAGCATCCGCGGCAAGATCAGCACCTCGATCGGATCGAATCCCATGGTCCGCAATGCGTCGATTTCCTCGCGCATTTTCATGGAACCGAGCTCCGCGGTATAGGCGCTGCCGGAGCGGCCTGCCACCATGATCGCCACCAGCAACACGCCGATTTCCCGGAGCACAAGAACGCCAAGCATGTCGACGACGAAGATATCCGCGCCGAACTTGCGGAAGTGGAAGATGCCCTGCTGCGAGATGATGCAGCCGATCAGAAAGGTGATGAGGACGACGATCGGGACCGCGCGCCAGCACACCTGTTCGAGGTGATGCACGGTCGAGGTCAGCCGGAACGAGCGTGGATGGCGTAAAACACGCCCGCTGGCCGCCAGCACGGCACCCAACATCCCGATCAAGGCCGTCAGCGTCGTGCCGAATCCGACGACGTTTCGCCCGACGTCTTCGAGCAGCGTGATCAGCGCACCCTGTCGTGCTGTCGGCGGATCGCCGGCGGGCACACGGCGAACCTCTTCGACGAGACTGGAATAGTTCGCAGAAAGTCCGGCGATCTTCGCCTCGATATTGCCATGAGTCAGCCCACGGCGCAGGCGTTCGATCAGCCAGGCCCCGAACGTATCGAGCTTCGAGACCTGCGATACATCGATGAAGATGTTCGGCCGGCTCCCGGTCAGCTTTTCCGCATCGGCCACGATCTGCTCGAGCGCGGGTGCGAAGCGGGCCGTCCACGGACCGGCCGCACAGAGCGCCAGACCGTCGCCCCGCGCAATCTGCTCCAAGGTAGGACCATCGTCCAAGGTCAACTCCCGCACCGAATCTCTGCTATCACAGGGCGGAACTTTAACATGCCGCCAGCGGCTTGTGGGGCACGATCCTCTCCACCATGGCCGACCGCGGCAATCCGGCTATTCGAACGTGTCCAATTCACAGCCATCATCGAACGAGCCAGCGCTCCAGTGCCGCATTGAAAGATGGCCGATCGCAGGCAGCTTCACGATCAGCCGCGGGGCCAAGACAGAGGCCGTCGTAGTGGTTGTGGAGATTACTCAGGGCGGCCACACCGGGCGCGGGGAGTGCGTTCCCTATGCCCGTTACGGCGAAACGCCCGAGGGTGTTCTCGCTGCTCTCGTCGCGATGGAGCGTCCTATCGCCGCGGGTCTTGGCCGCAGTGCCCTGTTGACGGCAATGCCGGCGGGCGCGGCACGCAATGCGCTCGATTGCGCCCTGTTCGATCTTGCCGCAAAGTCCAGTGGTCAGCGGGTCTGGACATTACTGAATCGCCCCGTCCCCACTTCCCGCGCGACGGCCTATACGATCTCGCTTGGGTCACCGGAGGTCATGGCCGCGGCGACCGCGAAAGCCGCGCATAGGCCTCTGCTGAAGATCAAGCTCGGCGGCGACGGCGATGCGGAACGGATCACCGCCGTGCGCGAGCACGCGCCGAAGTCGGAACTGATCATCGATGCCAACGAGGCATGGACGCCGCGCAACCTCGAACAAAATCTCGCGGCATGCGAGGCCGTTGGCGTCACGCTCGTCGAGCAACCCCTTCCCGCCCGCAAGGACGAGGCCTTGGCGCACATCAGAAGGCCCCTTGCCGTTTGTGCAGACGAAAGCGTCCATGACCGCGCATCGCTTCACGGCTTACGCGAACGCTATGACGCCATCAACATCAAGCTCGACAAGACCGGCGGACTGACGGAAGCGCTGGCCATGGCGGATGCGGCGCAGGCGCTGGGCTTCGAGATCATGGTCGGCTGCATGGTCGCGACGTCGCTGTCGATGGCGCCCGCAATGCTGCTCGCGCAACAGGCCCGCTTCGTCGATCTCGATGGTCCGTTGCTGCTTGCCGAGGACCGCCTGCCCGGCCTTCGCTACGACGGCAGCACGGTCTATCCGCCCGATGCCGCCCTCTGGGGCTGATCCACGACCACATGCGGACCATCGACCTGACGACGCGCCAGGGCGATCACAAGGCCGCCCACCGCTCCCATCACCGCCATGACGTAGTAAACGCCCTGCCCGTGCTGCGCATAGATCACGCCCGACAGGATCGACGCGCTGCTGGCGACGATCCCTGAACAGGCTGCAAGGTAGCCTTGGGCGCGGGCGGCGACATGGCTCGGCACATTGCGAACCAGAAGCCCCATCGTCCCAAGCAACGTGGCCCCATAGGTCAGCCCATGCATCAACTGTACCGCCACCAGAATGGCAATGGACGGCTCCTGGGCGGTCACCAGCCATCGTACGACGGCGCTGGATGCTCCGATGATCACGAGCCATACGGGCGATACCGTGAACCGGGGCGACAGGGCGAATACGACGATCTCGGCAACGACACCCAGCGCCCACAATCCGGCGATCGTCAGGCCATCGAAGCCGGAAGCCTGCCAGGTGATGGAGGCAAAGGCGTAGTAGGCGGCGTGACTGCCCTGGATCAGCGCCGAAGTGAGGATGATGGCGAGAAACCCGAGATTGCTGAGCAATCCCGCAGCTCCGGCCGAACCGGCCGCAGTTGTTCCGGGCGCGTCGATCGGCCCAAGTCCGAGACCGGCAATGGCCCCTGCTGCCGCCATCGCCGCGATCACCCAGATCAGATGTTGCGGGGCGATGAGATCGACCAATAGTCCGCAGGCCAGTGCGCCGGCGATGAAAGCGGCCGATCCCCAGAGTCGCAGCGGGCCATAGTTGAGGCCATAACGCGCCACGCCTTTCAGCGCGTATCCATCCGTCAGCGGAACCATCGGTGTCCAGACGCAGGCCGTGAACACATAGGCCGCGAACACAACGACAGCCCCACGAGACAGACCGACCGCCGAGAAGCCGATCGCAGTCAGAAATGCCGTGGCAATGATGGCGCCGCGCAGGGTCTGACGCCGCTCCGCAAGCCCTGTAACGAATGGTAACGTCGTAAAACGTGTCACGGCAGGAACTGCGATGATGATCCCGATCCATGATGCATCGAGACCGATCGCCTTCAACCAGACCGGAAAGAACGGCAGGTGCGTGCCGACAAGGCCGAACAGCGTCCCGTAGAAAACGGCCAGTCGCACGGCGAATCGCCGGCTATCCGGATGCGAGCGGATGGGGATTTCTGATTCGGGGGACATCAATTCAATTGCGATTCGCGGCGGATCATGGTGATCGTTACATAACGCGCAATGATTTGCGCGATGAGTTTGCCATGGCTGATGAAGCTTTTGCCCTGTCGCCGATTTCCGCCCGCGCTGCTTTGCCCAGCGAGGCGGACTACGACGCCATTCGCGAAGCTTTCATGGAGACCTCGCGCGGCCGCTGGTTCCTCACCGAATACGCCAAGCGCAACCGCAACGCCGACACCACGATGGTGCTCGACGCCGTCGCACGCATCGAGCAGACCCTCGCCGCCCAGAAACAGGCAACGGCCGATGACGGGCTGGCCAAGGCGATTGCCGCCATCAGAAACAGCCTTGAGGAAGCGAGGGCTGCCGCGAAGGCGCTTGCTGCTCCGTCCATGGACGACGCTATCGCACCTATGCAGAAGGGCGTGCGGATCATCCGCGAAATTTCCTGGCGCTGGCGCGAGATCGGCGGCGATGGCCGGATTTGCGACCTTCTCGATTCGCAGGCGACGGCTATTGAGGGCGCTTCCGCCCAGCTTGCTGCGAGGGATGATACGTCCGCGTTCGAGGCAGCGTTCGGACTGATCGAGGCCACCCTCGACGATCTGTCAGGCTCGACAACCGCAGCAGCTCACGCTCCCCCGGCGGCAACGGCATCGTCCTCGGCCACAACCCGCGACGAAGCGCCCGTTTCCCCTGTAGCTCTTGCGCCTGAGCATCCGATCGTTGCGGCAGAAACCGCAGAACTGCCAATCGAGACCACTCCAGTCTCCGAAGCTCGTGCCGATGTCCCCGAGGAAACGGCAACTTCCGATCAAGGCGAAGACACAATTGCTGCGACCGATGACGAGGACATGGCGCACGACGATGCCGTGCTCGACATGATCGCGCTCGAAATGGGCGCGCCGGATTTCGATGAATCGGAGATGGATGACGTTGGCGCGCCCGCCGCGGTCAGCACCGAACCCGAGACCGCATCCGAACCTCAAATCATCGCAGAAAGCGCCGATGCGAGCATCGCGCCGGAGGCCGTGGTTGAGGCTCAGTCTTCGCTCGGCGCATCGCTGCTAGCGAGCGGCATCATCACCCGCACGCCACCCCGTTCGGATCCGCTGGCGCCGATCCGGCGCATGACCCAGGCGGAAAAGATCGCGTTCTTTTCCTGACTGCCGGTCAGGCGATCAGTTTCGCGAACAAATCCGCATCAACGTTTCCACCCGATAGCACGATCACGATCGTCTTGCCCCGCGCCTCGATGCGGCCCGCCAGCAGCGCCGCTAGCGCCACCGCACCACCCGGCTCGACTACCAGCTTGAGTTCCCGGAATGCGAACGCCATCGCGGTGCCGACCTCCGCGTCGGACGCGACAACCCCCTGGGTAAGCAACCGTCCGTTGATCGCGAACGTGATCTCGCCTGGAATCAGCGCCATCAGCGCATCGCAAATGGTGCGGCCCTTCGCGTCGTGCGCTTCGCGATGCCCTGCCCGCAAGGACCGGGCGTGGTCATCAAAACCTTCCGGTTCGGCGCACATCACCGCGGCTTGCGGAAATCTGGCTTTCACCGCCGTTGCAATGCCGGCAATCAGGCCGCCGCCGGACGCCGGTGCGACCACGATATCCGGCGACATATTCATGGCAGTCAGATCTTCCGCGATCTCGCGGCCGACGGTGCCCTGCCCTGCAATGATCTTCGGATCGTCGTAGGGCGGCACCAGTGTGGCGCCGCGCTGGCCTGCAATGTCGCGGGCGATGGCTTCGCGATCCTCACGGTCGCGGTCGTAAAGCACGACGTCCGCACCATACCCCTTGGTGCGCTCGCGCTTCGACGTGGGCGCATCGGCCGGCATCACGATGGTGGCGCGCATTCCCAAGATCTTGGCCGCCGCGGCGACGCCCTGCGCGTGATTGCCCGACGAGAATGCCACCACGCCACCGCCGCGCGCGGCCTGCGGAATCGACGACAGCTT
This sequence comes from Nitrobacter sp., assembly GCA_051953235.1. Classification (GTDB taxonomy): domain Bacteria; phylum Pseudomonadota; class Alphaproteobacteria; order Rhizobiales; family Xanthobacteraceae; genus Nitrobacter. The sequence continues at coordinate 11,361 of JBQCIZ010000124.1, forward strand.
GTTGAAGGCGCCACGAAACTTGAACGAGCCGGTGCGCTGAAGCATCTCCGGCTTGAAAAGGACCTTCGCACCCAGGCGTTCGTCGAGCGCGGGTGACGAGAGGAGCGGCGTCCGAACAGCATAAGGTGCAAGCACACGCGCCGCGGCGTCGATATCGGCTGCGGTCACAGGAGGGTTTTTCAAAGCGTCTGTCATATCCCGCGTTCTATCGCGGCGGACAATCAACCGGCAAGCTTGGCTTACGCAGATCAGGCAACGAAACGCGGGCTTGCGGGCTTCAGATTCGAAGGCTTCGCCGTCCCGGCACGGGCCTCGACGATGTTTTTGACGAATGCATCGGCCGACTTGCCCCAGGTTTGGCTTGCGGCAAACTCAAGGCAGGCCTCCGGCGCGATTTTCAGTGCCGCCAGACATGCCGACCTTAGATCCTCACTCAACACTCCGACCGGTGCGGTACCGATCACGTCGCGCGGACCCGTCACCGGGAAGGCCGCAACCGGTACGCCGCTGGCGAGCGCCTCGAGCAACACGAGACCGAAGGTATCCGTCCGGCTCGGAAACACGAAGACGTCGGCGGCAGCATAGATTTCCGCCAACTGCTCACCGGCTCGCGCCCCGAGAAAGACCGCATCGGGATAGGACCGCTCGAGGTCCAACCTTGCCGGACCGTCGCCGACCACGACCTTGGTGCCGGGCAAGTCGAGACCGAGGAAAGCTCCGAGATTTTTTTCAACCGCCACCCGCCCGACCGAAAGGAACACCGGCCGCCGCAATCCGAGGTCGGCGTTCCGTGGATGGAACAGGCTGACATCGACGCCGCGAGGCCAAAGCGCTACATTGCGGAAACCGCGCCCGCGCAATTCGTCGGCGAGCGCTGGTGTTGCCGCCATGACGGCTTTGCTTGCACCGTGAAACCAGCGCAACGCGCTCCATATCCATGACTCCGGAATCGGCACGCGGGCCGCGACGTATTCCGGGAAGCGCGTATGGAAACTCGTCGTGAACGCCAGACCCCGTTTCTGGCAATGGCGGCGGACCAGAAATCCGATCGGCCCTTCGGTCGCGATGTGAATGGTATCGGGTCTCGCCACGGCGATCAGCGCGGCGATCTTTTTCGGCCCCGGCAACGCCACGCGTAACCCGGGATAGCCGGGCATCGCAACGGTCCGGAACGACTGCGGGGTCAGGAAACGAATGTCTGCGCCGAACCCTCGCGCCGCCTCGGCGGTCATCGTCAACGTACGCACCACCCCGTTGATCTGCGGATGCCAGGCGTCGGTTGCGACCAGAATCCGCATTCAGGCTGCGCGCGCCATCAGCGGTGGCGACGGTGCCGCCCGCCGCTGCGGACCGGTCCAGGTGATGATTTCAAAACTGCCGTCGTCGTGCTCGGCGAGTGCCGTGCAACTCTCCACCCAGTCGCCGCAATTCATGTAGCGGATGCCGTGTTCGTCGCGGATCGCAGCATGATGGATATGACCGCAGATTACGCCATCGGCCCCGTGACGGCGCGCCTCGCCTGCGAGGGTCTGCTCGAACGCGCCGATATAGTTGACGGCGTTCTTGACCTTGAGCTTCGCCCATCTCGACAACGACCAGTAAGGAAAACCGAACAGCCGCCGGAACGCATTGACCAGACGATTCATCTGAATCGCGAAGGTGTAGGCCTTGTCGCCGAGAAGGGCGAGCCAGCGCGCGTTCTGAACGACGAGATCGAAGATGTCTCCGTGGATGATGAGATAGCGGCGGCCGTCGGCGCCCTCGTGGATCGCGGTTTCGACGACCTCGATGCCGCCAAAATGCGTGCCGTAGTAGGAGCGGAGGAATTCGTCGTGGTTGCCGGGCACATAGATGATGGTCCCGCCCTTGCGAACCCGGCGCAGCAACTTCTGCACGACATCGTTGTGCGATTGCGGCCAGTACCAGCTCGACCGCAGAGCCCAGCCGTCGACGATATCGCCGACCAGATAAATGGTGTCGGCATCGTGATAACGAAGAAAATCGAGCAGGCTGTCCGCCTGCGCGCCGCGCGTACCCAGATGAATGTCGGAGATGAACAGGGTGCGAAAGCGGCGTTCCAATGCGTCTTGCGTCTTTCCATCGCGTCCCATGGAGACGCAACTACCATGCGTTCATGACGCGGCGATGACAGTTTGCGACGGAAGCTGTTTTGCGCCTAGTCCTCACCAAGCCGGTAGAAATGGTGGACCGGGCCGTGACCGTGGCCGACGTCGAGCCTGTCCGCCGCAGCAATCGCCGCCGTGATATAGACCTTAGCGTCACGCACCGCGGCCTCCAGGTTTTTGCCTTTGGCGAGACCCGCGGCGACGGCCGAAGACAACGTGCACCCGGTGCCATGGGTGTTTTTCGTCGCGATGCGCCGCGCCGGCAGAGACAATTTTCCATCACGTGTGACGAGGTAATCGGTGCTTTCGGCGCTCTGCCCATGCCCTCCTTTGATCAGAACGGCGGCGCAGCCCAGCGCGAGCAAGCGCTGACCTTGTTGGGTGATGGCGCTTTCACTCACCGCGACGGGTTCATCGAGCAGCGCGGCCGCCTCCGGCAGGTTCGGCGTAATCAGTTGCGCGCGCGGAATCAGTTTGCGCCGGAGCGCTTCCACCGCTCCAGGCACCAGCAGGCGATCGCCCGAGGTCGCAACCATCACAGGATCAAGGACCACATGATCCGGCGACCAGCGTACGAGACCAGCCGCAATCGCCTCAATCACGGAGGCCTCCGCCATCATGCCGATCTTGACCGCTCTGACGTCGAGATCGCCGAACACCGCATCGATCTGTGCGGTCACAAAATCGGCCGGTACCTGATGGATGCCGGTGACGCCCTGGGTATTTTGCGCCGTCAGCGCCGTGATGACCGACGCCCCATAGACGCCAAGCGCAGCGAATGTCTTGAGATCGGCCTGGATTCCCGCACCACCGCTGGAGTCGGAGCCGGCAATGGTCACTGCGATGGGGATGGTCATCCGTCGTCTCGTGCAAAACCGCCAGAGCCGTTGTGGTAGCGCGGCGGGCAAA
>JBQCIZ010000125.1:0-6278 GCA_051953235.1 Nitrobacter sp.
CGCCAGCACGCCGGGCGGCGGCGCATCGGCCAGCGCCAGCAGCGCGACCAGCGACGGCTTCAGCGCCGGATCGCGATGCCGCAGCCAGATCGTCATGTCGGGCTCAGCGGCGCCGCTGAATGGCAGATTCCGGCCGGCGGACTTGCCCTCGATGTGCTGCAGGAAATGCAGGAACGGCGGCGCGCCCCTGAAAAAGGGCGGGCATTGATCCGGCGGCGCCGGCGGTTGCGGACCGACGGCAGCCACGGCCACAGTCGACGGCCGCGCCGCGCCGAAGCAGAGCATCGCGCGGGTGGCGAAGCCGTCGTCGCCAGACAGATCGGTGGATGCGAACACGGTGGACTTGCCCCGGCGCAGCACGCTGGACTGGATCCGCAGGCGCCCGGTAGCGGGACCGGCGAACGACACCTGCGCCGAGCGAAGCGGCGGCAGGTCGGGAATGCTCCGCTGCGTGGCTTCGAGGCACAGCGCCGCGCCAAGCCCGCCATAGACGGTACGGCCCTGCAGCCAGTCGTCGCTGACGGTAACGGTCCAGGCGTCGCCGTCGCGCTGGAAGCCCTCGAGCAGTTCGGTGAATTCGGTCATATCGCGATACCAGTCCGGAACGATTTTGAATGATGGATGTCATCTATTGCGGGCAAGAGCGAATGTCCATGCCGGCTGGCGCAAACTTGCCGGCGACGGCTTGCCTGCCGCGTGTCATCATCATAATGAGAACGCCATGGATGCCCGCGATTTCGTCAAGATCGGCATGAGTGCCGAACGCACGCTGGTGGTGCCGCCGGAGCGCACCGTCGGACATTTCGTGCCGGGCATGCCGATGGTGTACGCCACGCCGATGATGATCCTCGAGATGGAGATGACGTCGACCGACGCCATTTCGAAATATCTGCCTGATGGCTGGGTCACGGTCGGCACCGAGGTTGACATTCGCCATCTCGCCGCGACCGGCGTCGGCAAGACGGTGCGGACCACGGCGCGTGTCATTGCGGTGGAGCGCCGTGTGATCCGTTTCGAGGTGGAAGCCTTCAGCGGCGATGTGCGGATCGGCGAGGGCCATCACGCCCGCGGCTTCATCAACGTCGCCAGTTTCGAGAAGCGGTTGGGGACGTGAAACATCCCCGTCATGGCCGGACTTGTTCCGGCCATCCATGTCTTTAAGCGTCTCCAAGACGTGGATGCCCGCGACAAGCGTGGGCATGACGGCTCAAGCGGTTTGTCGTGTCACTTCGGCAGCATCGCCTTCATGCGCTCGAGATCGCGGACATTCATCTTGAAGCCGCCGGGCATCACCACATCGCCGGGCTTCTGGCCGTCCTTGCATGCGCCGGCCCATTTCGCCGAGACGGTCATCTTGCTGTCGCGGGTGCCGAGTTTGCCGCCTTCGCTGTGCGAGGTCACCTTCACCGTGTAGTCCGAGTTGAAATCGCCCGAGGTTTCGGCATGCGACGTCACGGTTGCGCCGGCCACGGTGCAGACGGATTCGGAGACATAGCCGGTGGCGGTTTTCTGGATGTCGGTCTTCGAGCAGGTATTCTTGGCCGTCGGCGCGAACTCCGAGGTGAATTCGCGGTCCACCGCCTCATCGGTGCATTGCTCGATCGACATGTTCGGGATCCGGCTCCCTTCGTGTTGCATCTGGATTTGCCAGAGGCCGGCCTTGCGCGTGGGCAGTTGAACGGTGTCGGCGAGCGCCGGCGCGGCCATGGTCAGTATCGCGGCGAGCGTCAGCGGCAGAACCGAAAGGCGGAGAGACCGTCGCATCATGCGCAAGCTCCGTCGGATTGCGGAATAGAGATCGCCTCAGTAGCGCGTCCGCAACGGACGCTCGTTGGCGCCGTAGGGCACCCAGCGGCAGGCGAACGAGATGTAGCCGCCCGGATAGGCCTGGGCGCCGAGGAATTTCACCACCTTGCCGTAACGCGCGCAGTGATCGACCGCGAGCGCGCGGATGTCGGCCTGATGCACCAGCGAATAGGAGATGATGCCGCCGGTGTCGTTGCCCTTGAATGGAGGCACCCAATCGGCCCGCGCCGGTCCACATGCCAGCACGCCCGTCATTGCCGTCAGCAAAGCCGCTCCGATCAATCGCATCGTCATCTCCATCGTTGCGACTCAACCTTAAAACGCCGCGCGGGCCGTGAAAAGAACGGCAAGCCTGTCAATCCGGAGTTGCATCCCGGGTGTTGCCGCGCTGCACTTGACCTTGCGCGGGCTTCGCGGCACCGTTCCGGCCCACGAACACGGGTGGATTCCCATGCGCAACCTCGTCACATCCTTGAAAAAAATCGCCTTTGGCATCGCGCTCGGCGCGGCCATGGGGCTGTTTGCCGCCCAGCCGGCGGCACACGCCGCCAATGGGTTTGAGCTGAATTTCGGCCTGTTCGGCCCGGGTTATGAGGGCAAGCTTCCATCCTGTGAATCGGCGCTCGGCGAGATTTCGTCGAAATTCGCCGACAAGGAAAGCACATACTGGAATTCCCCGCTGCAGATCACGGGTTACAGCCGCATTCATGAGACCGCGTTCCGGCCCTGGCAGTCCGACAATATTCCGCGCCGCTATTGCACCGCGGATGCCATGATCAGCGACGGCAAGGTCCGCACCGTGCATTACTCGATCATCGAGGATGGCGGACTGGCTGGGTTCGGCGATGGCGTCGAGTTCTGCGTCGTTGGCCTCGATCGTAACTGGGCCTACAATCCGTCCTGCCGCGCGGCGCGGCCCTGAGGGTTGCGGACGCCTTCCTCTGCACTTGATTCGATCCATCGTTCCTGAAAGGTTCTTGAGTCGCGGTCGGGCTTCCGGCCGGACTGGGAGTTTGGCGTCATGGAGTTTCGTGCGGTGAGGTTTTGTGTCGTGACCTGGACTGTTTGGAATCGGGTGTCGCGGATGTCTCGCGCGGCCGCCGCGCTAGCGCTCTCGGCCTTGGTCCTGTTTTCCGGGCGCGCCTCCGCGCAGGACCATCGCCAGAATGCGCCGGGCGCATTCGATTTCTATGTGCTGTCGCTGTCGTGGTCGCCGTCGTTCTGCGCCGCGGCGGCCGAGCGCGGCAACACCGGCCGTTCGCAGCAGGCCCAGTGCGGCGGTCGGCCGTTCTCCTTCGTGGTGCATGGCTTGTGGCCGCAATACGAGCATGGCTATCCGGACTACTGCGAGCGGCCGTCGCCGCGGCTCGATCATCGCATCATGACCTCCATGCTCGACCTAATGCCCGCACCGGGCCTGATTTACAGCGAGTGGGACAAGCACGGCACTTGCTCCGGTCTTGGCGCGCGCGGCTATTTCGAGGCCGTCCGCAAGGCGCGCGCAGCGGTGAAGATTCCCGACGAGTTTGCGGCATTGTCCGCGCCGAGGACGATCGCGCCGGCCGCGGTGGAGGATGCTTTCATCAAGGTCAATCCCGGGCTCAGCCACGCGTCGATCGCCGTCATGTGCGACCGGACGCGGCTCAGCGAGGTCCGCATCTGCATGAACAAGGACCTGCAGTTCCGCGCCTGCGAGGAAATCGACCGCCGCGCGTGCCGCAGACCTCAGGTGGTGATGCCTCCGGCGCGCGGGGGATAATATCCCGCACGTCGTTAGCCTGAGGAGCGCCGCGAAGCGGCGCGTCTCGAAGGATGAGCCACACACTCGTCATCCTTCGAGGCTCGCGCCGCTCGCACCTCAGGATGACGGCTTTCCCCGAAGCGAAGCGTTACTTTCTTTGCGGGATGGCGTAACCATCGCCCATGAACTACCGCCACGCCTTTCACGCCGGAAATTTCGCCGATGTCATCAAGCACATCGTGCTGGTCCGCATCCTGACCTACCTGCAGGAGAAGCCGGCGGCGTTTCGCGTCATCGACACTCACGCCGGCGCCGGCGTTTACGATCTCGCCGGCGAGGAAGCGAGCCGCGGCGGCGAATGGCTCACCGGCATCGCGCGGCTGATGCAGGCGCGGTTGTCGGAAACCGTCGCTCCGCTGGTTGCGCCCTATCTCGATATCGTCAGGGCCTTCAATCCGCAGCGCGGCCTTGAGGCCTATCCGGGGTCGCCGCTGATCACGCGCGCTTTATTGCGGCCGCAGGATCGTCTGGTGGCGTGCGAGCTCGAGCCTGCCGCGCGCAAGCATCTGATCGGCGCGTTGCGCCGCGACACCCAGGCGCGTGTGGTCGATCTCGACGGCTGGGTAGCGCTGCCCGCGTTCGTACCGCCGAAGGAGCGGCGCGGGCTGGTGCTGATCGATCCGCCGTTCGAGCAGAAGGACGAATTCGCCCGTCTGGCGAACGGCTTCGCGGAAGCCTTCGCCAAGTGGCCGACCGGCAGTTACCTGCTGTGGTATCCGGCAAAAAGCAGGCGGGCGACCGATGATCTGGCGCGCCGGGTTGCGGCTACAACCGGCGGTGGGGCGGACAAATGTCTTCGCCTGGAATTCAGCGTGGCGCCGCAGACGACGGACGGTCCGCTCACTTCGGCGGGACTTCTGATCGTGAACCCGCCGTGGACCCTGATGGCGGAGCTCAAAGTTATCCTTCCCGAACTCGAGAAGCCTCTGGGTCAAGGCGGCGCAGCCCGCTTCAGGCTGGAAGCCGTCCGTCCCTAAGCCCTCCGCAAGCGAGTTCCATTTCGTCGTAGGCAGTTTGACGGGAACCGTACTATGCTGCCGCCGTTGCGACTGGCTTTACGTTCCGCTTCCGCAAATGGGGGCGGCGGAGTGACAAGGCCTTCATGCGTCCCGGCCGAACAGGCCACGTAGCCGGGATAGACGCGATGGCCGCGTTTTTCTGAAAAGCGAATGTCCGGTCGAGCCGGCGCGCGGGGGGCGCGACGGCACAGCAGTGCGGGGAGAGGAGTTTCCCGATGGCCATGACTGGAACGGTCAAATTCTTTAACGGAGAGCGCGGCTACGGCTTCATCAAACCAGATGACGGTGGGCGCGATGTCTTCGTTCATATCACGGCTGTGGAGCGGGCCGGATTGAAGGAATTGGCCGAAGGACAGCGCATCACGTTCGAAGTTGAACCGGACAAGAAGGGCAAAGGCCCCAAGGCGGTCAATCTTGTGATCTCGTCCTGAGAAGTCCTGCCCGGCGCAGCCTTTGATCTGCGCCACGTTGCGCCAAGCGTGCCAGCATTTCGCGGCACGCGGCTGCGCGTCCATTGTCAGGCGCTTTACATCTGACAAAAAAATCCCGGCCGCGAACGGCCGGGAGTTTGAAGCGTGATCGATGTTCTTGTTGTTGTGTCGCTTGAAAATCAGAAGTGATAGTTCACGCCGGCGCGCACCAGGCCGAACTGATAGCTGTTCGGTGCGCCCGTGATCGAGAAGTTGCTGCTCGACAGATCGACGTAGAGGTATTCGACCTTCGCCGTCCAGTTCTGATAGATGCCGAATTCGGCGCCGACACCGAGGGTCCAGCCCGCATTGGTATGAGATTCCGAGAGGCCGAAAGTCTCGGCGCGAAGTTCGCCGAAGGCGTGACCGCCGGTGCCGTAGACCAGCACGTTGTTGAACGCGTAGCCGAGGCGGCCGCGCACCGTGCCGAACCAGGGGTTGGAGAACTTCCATGGTGCGAAAGTGTCATCGGCGGCGCTCGCCTGGATGTCGCCTTCGAGGCCGAACACGAACTGGCCGTTCTGCCAGTTGTAGCCAGCCTGTGCACCGCCGAACACGCCGTCCGGCTTGGTTGCGCTGTTTTCGACGCTGCCCCAGGCATAGCCGAGATTGGCGCCAAGATAGGGGCCGGCCCAGCTATAGGCATTGAGCGGCTGGTTGACGGTGTAGGGCTGTCGATAGGGCAAATCCGCGGCGGCGGCCGATGTCGCCAGCGCCGTTGATGCAAGGGCTGCCAGCGCCGCTGCTGCGATTATTGTCTTGCTCATCTCGATTCTCCACACGCCTTACTGTCGCTCCCGCCGGGATTGCCGCCTGAGGCCGCAAGCCGATCCGCACGGTTACGAATTCCGAAACCCAATGCGTAGGATTTATCGAGAGTTTTAAGTTAAACGGGTCTTAAGGCGGCCGATCCGCCGTCTCTCGTTCTTAAAAAAGTGTTACCTGCGGGGGCGGCGGCAGGAGCGGCTGCCGCACCTCGTTGTCCCGGCCGGTTTCGAGACGCGCGCTTTTCAGCCGTCCGGAAGCGACAGCAGCCGGGCGGAGGTCGCTGGCATCGGCCGGTTTGATCGCTTAACTGAGGGCCATGACGACCGATTCTTCCGACCCTGCAAAACCGGCCGTCCCCGGAGAACCGCCCGGTTCCGGGACGGATACGCCGCCGCGAGTGGGCCCGCGTGCGGG
>JBQCIZ010000126.1:0-3558 GCA_051953235.1 Nitrobacter sp.
CGGTGGGTGTGACAGTCGGCAGCGGTCATGGCGACTGGGATCGTGACCATCACCGCACGACGGTCATCCGCGAGCACGAGCCCCGTGACAAGACCGTGATCATCAAGAAGCATCACGATCGCGACTATGGTCCGGATCGCACGGTGATCATCGATCACGACGACTAGTTGCTTGTGCAGGAAAAACAAAACGGCCTCTTTTCGGAGGCCGTTTTATTTTACTTTATTGGAAATAGGCCGCCTACCGGTAACGGCCGCGCTCGCGCGCCGCGTAGCGCGGATTGATGTCACAATAGTCTACAGTTCCCGACGCCGTGACCATGCATTGCTGATAGGTCGAAAACTGACAGTTTCCGGGATAACCCCATCGCTTGCCCTGCAAGCAGTATTTGTATTCCTGAGCCGATGCCGTCGAAACCGGGGCGGTCACCGCCAGGACAGACGCGGCTGCCAAAGCCGTACATATCAAACTGCGCATATCACGCCTCCTTTGAGGGAAGTGAACAAGCTGGAAACCACGGCGTTCCACGCTTATTCCAATCTTTGAAATAAACTTTCATTCCAGATTCGCATCCATGGCGAATTCAGGCAAGTCACTCTGCCGCGAGTTTTGCATCGGAGCGAGGGGGTGACCACTGCCGTATGCAATTCCGTCCGGCAGCCTTGGCTCCGTAGAGGGCGTCGTCAGCCGCTTTCATCAGGGCACCGATGCCGGACATGCTGATCGTGGCCTCGGCGATGCCGATGCTGACGGTGACCTTGAAGTGGACGTTGTGTGCCGTCAGGTCACAGGCCGCGACTTGTTTACCGATCCGTTCGGCGGCTGTGATCGCTTGCTCCCCATCGGTTTCGGGCAGCAACATTGCGAATTCCTCTCCGCCGATCCGTCCAACAAGATCGGACCCGCGCTTCCCTTTGGTACAAGCCCCTGCAATCGCGATAATGGTATCGTCGCCGACGGCATGGCCATAGCGGTCGTTGACCTGTTTGAAATGATCGATGTCGATCATCAGCATGGAGAGGGGCCGCTGGTATCGCTGGAACCGGCTCCATTCGGCGTCCGCCGCCCAGAGGAAATGACGCCGATTATAAAGACCCGTCATTCCGTCGATGGTCGCCAGCGCCTCGAGTTGCTGTGCGTTGTGGATGAGGTCGCTGACGTCACAATACGTCAGCATGCGGCCCCCGTTAGCCAGGACTGTGCAATGCGCGCGGAAGCGCCGCCCATTGGGCATTTGCAGATCGCACGGCGTCGGATCGCCGGCACGAACTCGGGCGATTCGCTCCGCAAAAAAGCGCTGGGATTCGTTCGGGCTGAAGCCGGGAGCCAAGGCGTGGCGCCTGCTCGCGATCAATTCTGCAAACGACGGATGAGTCGCGGCGCGTTCGTCGGAAATTTCCCAGAAATTCCGCACAATGCGGTTGATGAACTGAGCGTTGAGGTCGGCATCGAGCAGCAAGATACCTTCGTCGACGTGATCAAGTGCAGTCTTGAGCGACTGCAACTCATCGGAATGACGCACGATGTCTGTGACGTAGGTATAGCTCAGCAAACGGCCGCCATTCGGCAATACAGCGCACTGATAGCGAATGACCTCGCCGTTGGAGCGGCGTAGGTCGATTGGCTTGGTGTCTCCCTCGCGAACAAGGCGCACACGCTCCGTCACATAGGCGTCGATCTTGTCGAGATCGGTGGCATAAGCGCGGGTGTCGCGGCCGTGATACATCAGCGCAACGAAAGCGGGATTCCGGTCGGCAACCTCATCCGGCAACGCCCACATACGGCGAAAAGCCTTGTTGATGAACTGCGCCTTCATACTGGTATCGAGAAGCACGACGCCAGTCTCCATGGCGTCGAGCGCTCCGCGGAGGGCGAGCATCATGCTGCGCATGGCGCCGTCATTGCTACGGCGCTCGACTTGCAGCTGTTCCGCCTCGCTTGACGCACGCTCGGTTTCAAAGGTAACGCCGATCTGGCGCTCCGATTGCCAGTTCTTTCGGCAAGCCTGCGGTGGACCTTCTTGCGGAATCAGCAGATGGAAATATTCCGGTATCTCGAACACGCTTTCGACTTCGAGGGTCGCTCCGTCATCGGTGATCCGGCGAACCACGCAATCAATTGACGATCCGCCGAAGTTCGAGATGATCTTGCCGGCGAGATAGGTTCGACCGCGCGGTGCGAATTTGTTGTCAGGCATGGCAGCGTCTCCGCGAAGATCGCCGCAGCTAAGCGCGCTCTGTTGACCCGATCGTTTATTCGTGCCGTTTCTTTTAGCGGAGCGTCTAACGCAACGTTAACCGCGCGCATTTTTGCACGCGCGAAGCTATGGAACTCAGGTCGTTGTCTACGAGTCGAAGCGGACTCCGCGGCGCGGCCTAATTACGTGCGTCTTCCAGGATCATGTCGGACGCCTTCTCGGCGATCATGATGGTTGGTGCATTGGTATTGCCCGACATCAGGTCCGGCATGACCGACGCATCGACCACGCGCAGACCGTCGACGCCGCGGACGCGCAGACGCTGGTCCGTGACGGCGAGGGGATCGTTGCCCATCCGGCATGTCGATGTCGGATGATAAACGGTGGAGCCGCGCTGCCGGCAGAACTCCAGAATCTGCTCGTCACTTGCGACCGACGGACCGGGTTCGGCCTCGTCGATCACATAGGGGCCGAGCGCCGGGGCCTTGAGAATTTTGCGCAGGATCTTCATCCCGTCGATGAAGGCGTTGCGGTCGGTTTCGGTGGCAAGATAGTTGATGCGGATCTCTGGTGCTGCCGATGGATCGGCGCTCTTGATACGCAGCGTGCCGCGGCTTTCCGGCCGCAGTTGGCAGACCGAGGCGCTGAAGGCCGAATAGGAATGCAGCTTCTCGCCCATCTTGTCGGTCGAGAACGGCAGAAAATGAATCTGGATGTCCGGAGAGGCGAGGCGGGGATCGGTCTTGAAAAATGCGCCTGATGTCCCGGCCGCGATGGTCAGCGGTCCCTTGCGCAATGCGGCGTATTGCGCGCCGGCCATCATCTGGCGCAACGGATTGTTCATGACGTCGTTGAGCGTGACCTTCTGCTTGCAGCGCATCACGATACGTACCTGCATGTGATCCTGCAGATCGTGGCCGACACCGGGCGCGTCCAGCACCACAGAGATGCCGTGCTGCTTCAGAAGCTCGGCAGGGCCGACTCCAGACAATTGCAGCAATTGCGGCGAGCCGTAGGCTCCGCTGGAGACGATCATCTCCTTGCGGGCGCGCGCCGTGCGCTCGACGCCGTGCTGTTTGTAGATAACGCCGACCGCGCGGTGGCCTTCGAACAGCAGGCGTTGCGCCTGCGCTTCTGTTTCCACATGCAGGTTGCTTCGCTGCATGGCCGGGCGGAGATAAGAACGCGCCGTGGAGGCGCGGCGTCCGCGCTTCGTGGTCGTCTGGAAGAAGCCGGCACCTTCCTGGGTCGCGCCGTTGAAATCCGGATTGGTGGGAATGCCAACCTCGGCCGCAGCTTTCACGAAGGCTTCCGACAAGGGATCGTGATGACGCCAGTCCGATACCGGCAGCGGACCATCC
>JBQCIZ010000127.1:0-5577 GCA_051953235.1 Nitrobacter sp.
AAGCTGCGCCTGCCCGGCAAGCTCGCCGATTGCTCGGATGCCGCGACCGACGGCTCCGAACTGTTCATCGTCGAGGGCGACTCGGCCGGCGGCAGCGCCAAGCAGGCGCGCGACCGCAAGACCCAGGCCGTGCTGCCGTTGCGGGGAAAAATCCTCAACGTCGCCTCCGCGACCAAGGACAAGCTCGTCGCCAACGCCCAGCTTGCCGATCTGATCCAGGCGCTCGGCTGCGGCACCGGCACCAACTATCGCGAAGAGGACCTGCGCTATTCGCGCGTCATCATCATGACCGACGCCGACGTCGACGGCGCGCACATCGCTTCGCTCTTGATCACGTTCTTCTACCGGCAGATGCAGAAACTGATCGACGAAGGCCATCTCTATCTGGCGGTGCCGCCGCTCTATCGCCTGACCCACGGCAGCAAGACGATCTATGCCCGCGACGATGCGCACAAGGATCAGTTGCTCAAGAGCGAGTTCAACGCCAACGCCAAGGTCGATGTCGGCCGCTTCAAAGGCCTCGGCGAGATGATGCCGGCACAGCTCAAGGAAACCACCATGGACCCGGCGAGGCGCACGCTATTGCGCGTCGTGCTGCTGCCCGAGGAGCGCGAAGGCACCGCGGACTCGGTCGAGCGCCTCATGGGCACCAAGGCCGAAGCGCGCTTCGCCTTCATCTCCGACAAGGCGGAATTCGCCAGCGAGGATTTGCTGGACGTGTGAGTTCGGCGTAGCGTTCGGGCTCACCAGGGAGCTCTCCATGCGCGCTCTTCTTCTCGTCCTCGGAATCGCAGCGGTCCTGATGGGCCTGCTCTGGATCGGTCAGGGCACCGGTTACGTGACCTGGCCGCGATCGAGCTTCATGATCAGCCAGATCCAGTGGGCCTGGTACGGTACCGCGCTGGCCGCTGCCGGCGTGCTCGTGCTTCTGCTGTCGCGGCGAACGTGATCCTGTCAAAATTTGACACTGGCGCGCGAGCGCAATCCGTCAACAATAACGGGCGCCGATAAGAACAATGGGAGACGCACCATGGAGCGCTATTATCTCGTCGCCATCGTCACGCTTGTCGGTGGACTGGTCATATTTGGAATGGCTCTGACCGTTTCGCGGCTTCACGCCAAGACCGGAATTCTCGCGCCCGTCATGACCGGCGATCCACGGCTCGAACGCGCCTTCCGTGCGCATCTGAACACGGTGGAATGGATCCCGGTATTCCTGCCGGCGATGTGGCTGTTCGCGATCTACTGGAGCCCCACTTGGGCCGCGGCACTCGGCGCGTTGTGGCTGCTTGGGCGCATCATCTACTTCGTGGGCTATATCTCGGAGCCCGCCAAGCGATTTCCGGGTTTCTTCATCCAGTCAACCGCGGCATTCGCCCTGTTACTCGGCGCGCTCGGACGCATCGTCTATCTCGCCATCTGACGGCTCGCGCTTTCGACATTCGCAACCACGCAATCCCAATGGACGAAACCATGACCCATGCCTTCAATCTCGCTGGAAAAGTCGCCATCGTCACTGGAGGCAACGGCGGCATTGGGCTCGGCATGGCGCGAGGACTGGCCGATGCGGGCGCGGCCGTTGCCGTCGTCGGCCGTAACGCCGGGAAATCGCAGGCCGCGGTCGCCGATCTGACAAAGCGCGGTGCAAAGGCGATCGCGATTTCCTGCGACGTCACCGACTCCCGCGCCGTGAGCGATATGATCGCGCAGGCGGCGAAAGCGTTCGGCCGTATCGACATCCTCGTCAACAATGCCGGCATGAGCATCCGCAAGCCGCCGCATGTGTTGAGTCTCGAGGAATGGGAGACGGTGATGAAGACCAATCTCACTAGCGCCTTCCTGTGCTCGCAGGCGGCTTACCCGGCCATGAAGGCGGCCGGCGGCGGCAAGGTCATCAACATCGGCTCGATGCTGTCGATCTTCGGCACGAGCTTCGCGCCTGTTTATGCCGCGAGCAAAGGCGGCATCGTGCAGTTCACAAAATCCTGCGCGGTGGCGTGGGCGCCTGACAACGTCCAGGTCAACGCCATCCTTCCGGGGTGGATCGACACCGAGCTGACCAAACAGGCCCGTCAGCAGGTGGACGGTCTGCACGACAAGGTGCTGGCGCGCACGCCCGCCGCGCGCTGGGGCCACATCGACGATTTCGCTGGCATTGCCGTCTTCCTCGCTTCCTCCGCCTCGGATTTCGTCACCGGCACGGCGATCCCGGTCGACGGTGGGTTCTCGATCATGGGGTAGTACGTGCCTCCGGCGACTGCACATGCTCCGGCCGCACGCCGACTGCGATGAAACGCGCGGTCAACCCCTGCAGGAACGGCACCGCGCTGACAAGGCGGATCGGCCATGGCGGCCGCAGCGGTGCGTTGCCGGGCTTCAGCGCGGCGCGGACGATGTTGTTCTGAACGATCACCTGCATTGCCTGCGTCATCCGCATCGGAAATTCGCGCCGGCGCTGCACCGCTGAAAGATCGTCTTCGCTGACCGGCCCGCGCGCCAGTTTCGCCGCCAGCAGATTGGCTGCCGCCACCGCATCCTGAACTGCGATGTTGACGCCGACGCCACCGACCGGCGACATCGCGTGCGCGGCATCGCCGATGCAGAGCAGCCCCGGTCGCGTCCAGCGTTTCAGGCGATTGACGGCGACAGTGAGCAGTTTCACGTCGTCCCAGCTTTTCACATCGCCGATGCCGAATTTGACATTCGGGGCGAGCGCCACGACGCTCGCGCGAAAGGCGTCGAGCCCCCTCGCCTTCACCGCGTCATACTGACCCTTCGGGATGACGTAAGCACATTGCCAGTAGGTGCCGCGGTCGAGCGTCACCATCATCTGGCCCGCCTCGATGCGCGCGAACACGCTCTCCTCGTTCGGACCCTTGCCGGCGCGAAACCATAGCACGTCCATCGGCGCGCCGATCTCATCGACCTCGAGCCCCGCGCTCGGACGGACAACGGAATGCCGTCCGTCGCAGGCGACCGTGAGGTCGGCCCTGATCTCAAGCGTCCCCTGCGCATCCTCGGCCTGCACGCCCGTAACCTTGTCGCCGGACGTGATCAGGCCGGTCGCCTCGGTGCTCATCATCACCTTGAGGTTCGGAAAGCGTTGTCCCTTGTCGCGCAAAAAGTTGAGAAAATCCCACTGCGGCATGAAGGCAATGAACGGATATTTCGCGCCGGACCGGCCAACATCGGCAATTCGCACCCGGGTCTTGCCGAAATAGCCCTCGAGCTTTTGCAGCTTGTCGTGCGGCAATTTCAGGAAGTCGCCGATCAGGCCGAGTTCATCCATCACCTGCAGCGTCGAAGGATGGACGGTATCGCCGCGAAAATCGCGAAAGAAGTCGGCGTGCTTCTCCAGCACGACCGTATCGACGCCAGCGCGCCCGAGCAGATAGCCGAGCATCATGCCGGCGGGCCCGCCGCCCACGATGCAGCAGCGCGTCGATATCGAGCGTGGCTCGGGTCGCGCGTCGCGCGGGCGGCCTGCATCCATCGGCAGAGTCCTTGGAGTCGACAATCAGCGCCGGAAACTCTTGATCTCCGATACGCTTCCATCACGGTAAGTCAACTCGACCGACACCGATTTGGTTGCGGGCGGCAACTTCAAATAGGGCAACGCATCGTGCGGAATGGCGCTGGGATCGCGCGGATCGCAAGCCGGCATCTTGAGCACCTGATCCGGCACAGATGTATCGATGCCGATCCGCGCCTCGCGGATTGCGCAGCGATACGACATCAGGTGGGTGTAATAGACCAGCAGTCCGTTGAACTGTCGGAACGACAGCCAGCTCGTCGCGGTCATGTCGAGTATCTTGCGCTGGTCCCGGATCAGCGCGGCCTCCGGATCGAACCGGATCGGAAACGGCCCCTGCGTCTCGCCGTTGGCATCGACATAGCGCACCTGGATCGTCGCAGCGGGTGCGTCGGCGGCGAGCTCGATGGCGGGATTGGGCATCCGCTTGCGGGTGCGCGGATCGAGCGTGTCGAGAAAGCCGGTTTCCCTGAAGGCGCCGTTGTCGCCCATGCGCCAGGAAATTCCGAGCGTGGGATCGGCGATCGAGACCACCACGGTCCATCCGCCGTTGTGACGCGAAAAACTCGCGATCGGCGCATTGAGTGCCTCGTTCGACGGCGGCTTCAGCGGCGCAACTGAAAGCGCCGCGACTTTTGGCTCGGGTTCGGCAGGCGGCGTCTGTTGCGGCCCCTTGGCCATACCGTTGAGGAATACGTCGTCGACCATCTGGTCGAAATAAACAGGCACCTGCTTGTGGCGCACCGTCTCGGCCATTTCGCTCACGGTGCGGCGGGTGCGCTGCGCCACCTGCACCATGTTCTCGCCGGGCTGCAGCAGTTCCTTGGCGAAGATGCGGGTGAACACCGAGTTCGGGTTGCTGTCGTCGTTCGAGAGGCGATCCAGCGCGGTCTGGCGCGGCCCGGCCGAGAACACCGAGAACACGCCTTCCGGCAGTTGCGTCATCGGCGCAAGGCCCGCTCCGCCTGCGACGGCGCGGGTGCCCTTGCGTTCGAACGGATTGTTGCGGCAGGCATCGAATACCAGGATCGAGGTGCGCGCCCTCTTGTTCTGGAGCCGCTCGACGATACGGTCGGCGAGGATGGAGGCGTCGCGGACCAGTTCCTCCTGCCCTTCGGTCGCCGCCGGCACGTCGGTTGGCAGCAGATAGTTTTGGCCGGCGATCTCAAAACCGTGGCCGGCGTAGAAGAAGAACGCGGTATCGCCCGGCTCGATCTGCTGATCGAAGGCCAGAAGCGTCTGGCTGAAGGCCTGACGGGTCTGGTTTTCGGCGACCATGACGCTGAAGCCGAGCTGCCGCAGCGTGTCGCCCATGGTGCGGGCGTCGTTGACGGCCTTCTGGAGTTTCGGGACGTTCCGGTAGTCGTTGTTGCCGATCACCAGCGCGACGCGCTTGGCGGCCAGCGCGGGCGAGACGAAGGTCAGAAGCGCGGATACGAGGCCTAGCAGCGCTACGCGCCCCACCGAAATGCCCCTCATTCCAAACCTTTCTCTATCTCGCGACGCCCGCAAATCGGACTATGCCATAGTCGGCAAAATACGGATGGCGGTTCATCCCCGGACGCCCGCAGTCTCAGCCGTGGACGGCTTATCCAGACCGCAAATCCGACCCAAATTATGCAGAAACATTAAGGTTTTTCGGCATTTCTGCCGTTTCCCGCATTGACTTTGGCTGGTTCGTCCCTATGTTCCGGCCAACGCGGCCCGGACCCGAACACGATTCCCCGGTGAGCCGCCCGTCGGCGCAAGTCAGAGCCCCCTTCGCTTTTTAAAGAGCACGCCGTTAAGGGGTTGAGCGCGACAGCCTTTTACCTTCGATGCCGAACGGCGGTTTCGACCAGAGGCTCAATGTCTTTTTCCCATCTCGGTTTGTCCGACAAGGTGCTCGCCGCTGTTGCGGCCGCAGGCTACACCACCCCAACCCCCATTCAGGATCAGGCAATCCCGCACGTTCTGGCCCGCCGCGACGTTCTCGGCATCGCCCAGACCGGCACCGGCAAGACCGCTGCCTTCGTCCTGCCCATGCTCACATTGCTCGAAAAGGG
>JBQCIZ010000128.1:0-2496 GCA_051953235.1 Nitrobacter sp.
TGACGTCGGCGCCGCTCGCCATGAAGATGTGCGGGCTCAGTGTCAGCGATTCCAACTTCGGCATTCAGTGGCACATCGTGGCCATGTACGGGCCGAGCTTCTTCACGGGCGCCCTGATCGCCCGCTTCGGCGCTCCAATCATTGTTGCGATCGGGCTGTTGCTGGAAGCGGCCGCAGCGGGAATCGGCTTGTCCGGCATCACCGCGCCGCACTTCTGGGCGACGCTGATCGTGCTTGGCGCCGGCTGGAATTTCAGCTTCGTCGGTGCCTCGGCGATGGTGCTGGAAACGCATCGCCCGAACGAGCGCAACAAAGTGCAGGCCTTCAACGATTTCCTGGTGTTCGGCATGATGGCGATTGGATCGTTCGCATCCGGCCAGTTGCTGGCACATTTCGGCTGGGATGCCGTCAACCTGGTGGTGTTCCCTCCGGTCGCGCTTGGCCTTGCCGTGCTGATGCTTGTGGCAACCTCCAAACGGCGGGTAGCAACCCTGTAATCGGGTGGCGCGCCGCTACCGCTCCGCTAGACTTCGCATCCGGAACCGGACCTAGGAGACCAACTCATGCCGTCGCGTGCGCGCGTGGACGAATTTATTGCTGTCGTCGAGAGCGGTGATCATGCCGGCGCCATCGAGCGCTATTACACAGAAGACGCGAGCATGCAGGAGAACGCCGCCGCTCCGCGCGTCAGCCGCGACCATCTCGTGGCGCACGAACGCGGCGTGCTGGCGCGCATGAAGCACGTCTACTCCAAGGCGCTGTCTTCGGTGGTCGAGGGCGACCGCGTCGCCATCCACTGGATTTTCGAACTCACCGATCATTCCGGCAAGGTGCTCCGGGTCGATGAGATCGCGATGCAGGAGTGGCGCGACGACCGGATTTTCCGCGAACGTTTCTTCTATGACCCGGCGCGGCCGAAAACCTAGCTGCCATTTTTCGATACACTTCGATGGTAGTCGAAGCGAAAGCCGGGTTCGCCCGCTAGCCTGAAGATCGCATCGGATAAAGTCACGCATGGACGCAACCGTCGGTATGCCTGTTGAGGAATCCTCGATCCGCTACGATGGCTGGCGGGTGGTCGCCGTCTGCTTCCTGGTGGCGACGTTCGGCTGGGGTCTCGGATTCTACGGCCAGAGCGTCTATCTCGCGGAACTGCATCGCCTGCACGACTGGCCGACGTCCCTGATCTCGTCGGCGACGACGTTCTTCTACCTGTTCGGCGCGCTGGTCGTGGCGTTCATCAGCGAGGCCATTCGCGGACTCGGTCCGCGCAATTGCATGATCGCAGGCGTATGCGTCATGGCGGGCGCGACGGCGTTGCTCGGTCAGATGACCTCACCCTGGCAGCTTTATGCCGTCAGCGCCTTGCTGGCGATGGGGTGGGCCGGCACCAGCCTCGGCATGATCACCAACACGCTGGGCCTGTGGTTCGACACCAAGCGCGGCATGGCGATCAGCCTCGCGCTCAACGGCGCAAGCTGCGGCGGCGTTATTGGCGTGCCGCTGCTGGTCGCGGCGATCGGCCATTTCGGGTTTTCCGGCGCGGTGGTCACGGCGGCGATGGTGATGGTCGCGCTGCTGGTTCCGGTGATTTTCCTTTTCGTCGGGCATCCTCCCGGTCGCGAACGATCCGGCGCAGGTCCGTCCGGAGCGGCAGCCGCAAACGGTCTATCGCCACTCCAGATCCGCTCGATGGCGTTTCGCGATGTCGCGTTTCTCACGCTGACGATTGCGTTCGCGCTGGTGCTGTTCGCGCAGGTCGGCTTCATCGTGCACCTGATCTCGTTTCTCGATCCGGTGATCGGCCGCGAGCGCGCTGCGGTCGCGGTCGCGTTGCTGACGGCGATGGCGGTGGTCGGCCGGCTGCTGTTTTCGACCGTGATTGACCGCCTCAACCAAAGGCTTGCCTCCGCGCTGTCCTTCGCCAGTCAGGCGCTGGCGCTGGCGATCCTCATCAATTCACGCAACGAGATATTGCTGATCGCGGCCTGCGGGCTGTTCGGCTTTTCGGTCGGCAACCTCATCACGCTGCCTGCGCTCATCATCCAGCGCGAATTCGCGCCAAAATCGTTCGGTGTTCTGGTCAGCCTGCTGACCGCTGTGACGCAGGTCACCTATGCCTTCGGACCCGGCGTGATCGGCTTTCTGCGCGATGCCTTCGGCGGTTATGCCATCGCGTTTTACGTGTGCATCGGACTCGAACTCGGCGCAGCGATGCTGATCATGGTGCGCGGGCGCGTTCAGCCTTCGCGCTGACGCATGAGATCGTCGAGATCGAGGCGGCGGGTGAACATCGCGAGGCGACCATTGGCGTCGCGCGGCCATTCGTCTTGCGGACGGTCCCGATAAAGCTCCACGCCGTTCTGATCGGGATCGCGCAGGTACAGCGCCTCGCTGACGCCGTGGTCGCTGGCGCCGTCGAGATGGATACCTGCCTGCAACACGCGGTGCAGTGCGTCGGCCAGAGCGGCGCGCGTCGGATAGAGAATCGCGGTG
>JBQCIZ010000129.1:0-2995 GCA_051953235.1 Nitrobacter sp.
CATCGGCGACGGCGATGGATTGCTCTGCGTGCCCTTTGCGCAGCTTGCCACCGTTTACTCCGCCGCGAAGGCCAAGAACGACGCAGAAACCAAACAGATCGCCGCGATCAGGCAGGGCAAGAGCGACCGCGCGTGGGTCGATGCGAGCCTGCAACGGCTTGGATGTCAGATCGAAGGCTAACGACGATGCCATCCAGTTGTCGTATCTCGCGCGTTTGATGCCTCGGGACTGATCTCAAATCACACGCGCAAATGAAAATGGGCACCGCCGCAATGGCCGTGCCCATTTCCGTATCAAGCGTTCAGCGACGTTACTGGAACAGCTTCATCGCGTTGCTGAGTGTCTGCAGCACGCCCCAGAGAAGCGGGATGCCGACGAACCCCCAGGCGAGGATCAGCTTCAGTGTCGTCGAGCTATCCTGAGTTGCGTTTGACATGGTTTTCTTCCTCTCAAGCCTTGGCCGCAGCGGCGGCGGCCGTTGCGTTTCCGACTTCGTTGCTGTCCTTCATGTGGAAGCGCGCATCGACAGCCTTCACGAGCAGGTTGCAGATGAAGCCGATCACGAGCAGGCCCGCCATGATGTACATGGTGTTGTTGTAGGCCTGCGCCTTCGGCACGCCGTGCGTGATGTTGTATTCACGAAGGTAGTTGACGATCACCGGACCGAAGATGCCAGCCATCGACCACGCCGTCAGCAGAAGGCCGTGAATGGCGCCGACATACCGCACGCCGAACATATCCTTGAGATACGCCGGCACGGTGGAGAACCCGCCACCGTACATGCTGATGATCACGAGGAAGCAGCAGACGAACCCGACGACGCTACCGACCGAACCGGTATACGGCACGAGGCAATACAGGATGAAACCCAGCACCATGAACACGAAGTAGGTGTTGCGGCGGCCGATGTAATCCGACGTCGACGCCCACACGAAGCGGCCACCCATGTTGAACAGGCTCATCAGGCCGACAAAGCCCGCGGCTGCCACCGGTGTAATGTGCCCAGGGAACATTTCCTGGCTCATGGCGGAGGCCTGTCCGAGCACACCGATACCGGCGGTCACGTTGAGACACAGCACCCACCAGATCAGCCAGAACTGCGGCGTCTTCAGCGCGTCATAGACGTAGACGTCATTCCTGCTGATGAGCTTGCTCGATTGCGACGGTGCTACGTAGCCGGCGGGAGCCCAGCCTGCAGGCGGAACGCGCACGAGGACCGCACCGACCATCATGAAGAACAGATAGACGACGCCGAGCACGACAAATGTTTCCATCACGCCGATATGGGTCGGCGTCGAGAACTTGCTCATCAGCCAGACCGATAGCGGCGAAGCGATGAAGGCACCGCCACCGAAACCCATGATCGCCATGCCGGTGGCCATGCCCGGACGATCCGGGAACCACTTGATCAGCGTCGAGACCGGCGAGATGTAGCCGATACCGAGCGCGATGCCGCCGAGCACGCCGTAGCCGAGATAGATCAGCCAGAGGTTGTGGATATGGACGCCGATCGCGGAGATGAAGAATCCGCCTGCCCAGCACAGGGCCGCAGCGAACATCGCCTTGCGCGGGCCGCCTTCCTCGACCCAGCGGCCGAACACAGCGGACGACACGCCGAGGAAAAAGATCGCCAGCGAGAAGATCCAGCCGAGCTCGGTGAGCTTCCAGTCATCGGGGGCTGATTTTGTGATGCCAATGAGCTTCGTCATCGGCAGGTTGAACACGCTGTAAGCGTAGGCCTGACCGATGCACAAGTGCACGCACAGCGCCGCCGGTGGCACCAGCCATCGGCTATAACCCGGCTTCGCGACCGTATGCTCGCGATCCAGAAACGATAAAGCACCCATAATGCGAATCTCCCCTTTGCTCGACTGTCCTTTTTGGACATGTCTCTCAGGCGTTTCCGAGCCCAATGCGGTCGACTCGTTGACGCCAATTCCACTATCGGCAAACGATCCGGACCGTCCTGAAAGTTTGGAACACCCGAAGTCGCGCGTTATGCCAAGAAACGCTCGCCCCCGCGTTAAATCCTCACATAGCCAGAATCGCTTGCAAGCCCCAAGTCTACCGATTGGGTCAGAGGCCAAGGGGACTGTCGATAGTCCAATGGTAGAATTCGATCAGGTGTGCGAACGCCACCATTCTCTTGCAACGCAACATTCTCAACGCGACGAAATCACCTACGTTCTGCAAACATCGCAGTCTCGCAACGCGATATATGCCGAACGCAGGCACAACCTTGAATTTAGCTGACAACTTCCTGCCGGGCAGCACGCGACAGCGTCGGCATGGTTCCGCTATAGTCCAATATGAACCAGAGCTACGCCCGGGACGTGACCGCCGCGTCAGGTTCCCGTCGCCTCGCCCACCGACGCCAGTGTCCGTTTGGCCGCGGTCAGGTGCGGAATGTCGTACATCTTGCCGTCGATACCGATCGTGCCGACGTCGGGCTGCGCCGCGAAGGCCGCAATGACGCGGCGCGCGTGCGCCAGATCGGCGTCCGACGGTGTGAAGCATTCGTTGATCGTCGCGATCTGATCGGGATGGATTGCAATGCGTCCGACAAACCCATCACGGCGCGCGATGCGGCAGCTCTCCGCGTGCCCCTGGTGATCCCTGAAGTCCGCATACAACGTTTCCAGCGCCAGGACGCCTGCCGCTCCCGCCGCGAACAAACATTGAGCACGCGCGACCTGATACGGAAACGTCCACGAACCATCGGGTTCCTTGTTGGTCAGCGCTCCCAGCGCGGCGCTCAGATCCTCGGCGCCCCAGGTCATCGCCACATGCCGCTTGCTCGGCGCCGTATAGCTCGCGAGGCCGACCATCGCGGCGGCTGTTTCCGTCGCAACGGTGAGCAGCTTGACATGACCGGGCGTCATGCCGGCCGCGACCTCCAGCACATCTATATAATGTGAGATCAGTTCGACATCCTGCGCACCGTTCACCTTCGGAATGAGAATGCCGTCCAGTCCCGGGCGAACCACTGCGGCG
>JBQCIZ010000130.1:0-3748 GCA_051953235.1 Nitrobacter sp.
CAAGGGCGTGATGACGGTGCCGACGCTGATCCTGATCGGCGCCCGCGACGACTGGATGCCCGCGGAGGCCTGCCGCACCATGGCGGAGGGCCGCGACGACTGGGGAATTTCCCGGCAGAAGAGCAGCGGCGCGCCGATCCAGCTCATCGTCTATCCCGACGCCTATCATGCCTTCGACGTCCCCGAGTTGTCCTTGCCGGTCGTCTATGCCGGCCACCGGCTCCAGTTCGACGAGTCCGCGACCCGTCAGTCGTTCACGGCCGTCCGGCGATTTCTTGATCGCGTCAGCAACGAAAAACCTTGAACGACGGCGTGAACCGGCCTACCGCACGAACGCAACGCTCATAACTGGAACGGGACAATTCATGGCGATCAAGGCCGTTGTGTTCGATGCCTATGGCACGCTCTACGATGTACAGTCGGTGGCTGCGATTACCGACGAAACATTCCCCGGCTACGGAGACCTGATCACCCAGATCTGGCGGATCAAGCAGCTCGAATACAGTTGGCTGCGCTCGCTGATGGGCCGCTACGAGGACTTTTCGGTCATCACGCGAGAGTCGCTGAACTATACGCTCAGGATTCTCGGCCTGTCGTTTGATGCAAAGGTCTTCGAGCGGGTTATGGACAAATATGTCCACCTCGATCTGTACCCCGACGCGCGGCAGGCGCTCGCGGCGCTCAACGGCCGCAAGCTCGCGATCCTGTCGAACGGCTCGTCCGATATGCTCAGCGCGCTGGTGAAGAACACTGGCCTCGATGCCGTGCTCGACGCCACCATCAGCATCGACTCCAAGCGGATCTTCAAACCGAGTCCGCAGGCCTACACGTTGATCGAGGAACGGCTCGGAGTTAAGCCGGCGGACGTGCTGTTCGTGTCGTCGAATCCATGGGATGCGATCGGTGCCAAATCGTTCGGCCTGAATGTGGCATGGATCGAGCGCGTCACGCCGGAAGCGATGGCGCTGCTCTGCCAGAAGAGCGATGTCGTTGCGCCACTGACGATGTTCAAGGCGATCCGCATGCAGATGGACGAGATGGGCCTGCAGCCTGACCATCGCATTGGGACGCTGACGGATTTGCCGAAGCTGCTCGCGACGCCGTGATCGATCGTGCAGAGTCGCGCATTCAAGTTCCGTTCGTTTCAATCTTGAATCACTTTATCAAGGTTAACGATGCGCCGACATTCTCCGGTGCATAGATGAAACCAACCCTTATGTGGTCATACCGGTAGCCTCACTTTGGCGTCCTTCAACAAGGATGCCACGATGATCGACACCACATGCCACGATGACCCCATTGCCGAAACACCGTTCGGCAAGCGGAAGCTGAAGCCCCGCGCCTGTGTCGTCGAGAGCAAACAGCACGTGCAGTCGCTGCTCTGCGATACGCTGGAGGAGCAGGGTTTCATTCCCCACGCCTGCCCGACGCTGGAGTCGCTTGATGCCGGACTGCGGGCGAGGTTTCCTGATCTTGTGGTGATCAGCTTCTCGATGAACGGCATTGCCATGCCGGATACGCTGAACCTGCTGGCGGCGCGCGGCTGCGCCGGAAAGGTGCTGCTGATCGGACCGCGCGATGCCCCGGCGATCATGGCCGCATGGGAACTCGGCGAACAACTCGGCCTCGGCATGCTTCCCGTGCTCTCGACGCCCTTCAGCGACCGCGACCTGCATGCCCGCATCGCCACGCTGGCTCCCCTCGAATCGCCGCCGCCGCCGGCCGTCGATGTCGCCGAAGCCCTCGGCGCCGGCTGGCTCGAACTCTGGTATCAGCCGAAGATCGACGCGCGCAATCTCGTGCTGAGCGGCGCCGAAGCGCTGATTCGCCTGCGTCATCCGAACTGGGGCATCGTGCCGCCCGCCTACTTTCTTCCCGACAAGGACGATCCACATTTTCGCGCCCTGTCCAACTTCGTCATCGGCCGGGTTTTCGAGGACTGGCGTTACCTCGTCGCCAAATCCGGCTCGATCCATATCTCGATCAATCTGCCGTTGACCTTTTTCAACGACGAAACCGCCGTCGACGATCTGCGATCGCAGTTTCCCGATCATCCGGCGTTCGACGGCCTGACCGTGGAAGTGGACTCAAGCGAGGTGGTGCGCAATCTGCCGCTCGCGCTCGATGCCGCGCAACGGCTGCGATTCCACAACATCGCCTTCTCGATCGACGACGTCGGCACCGAATGGCCGGCGCTGGCCGCGCTGGATCATTTTCCGTTTTCCGAGATCAAGCTCGACCGTGCATTCGTCGACGGCAGCGCCGCCGCACGGCTGAAACGCAGCGTCTGCCATCAGATCGTGGATCTGGCCAAGAGCCACGGCGTCAAGACTGTCGCGGAAGGGGTTGAAAGCCGTGACGACTTCTTCGCGATGCACGGCATCGGCGTCGACTTCATCCAGGGCTTCTTGTTCGGCAAGCCGATGACCACCCGAAACTTCGCGCGCAGCAGCCGGCAGCGTCCGGGCTTCGTGTCCAGCGCCTGATCAACCCGCCTTGCCGAACGCCTTGCGCAATTCGTCCTTGGCGTTTTCGAGCACGCGCCGGCGTGACGCGGACAAATTCTTGCCGGCCCGGTTGATGTAGAACACCAGCATCGACATCGCGGACCGATAGGGACTGCTCTTGCGGCGATGACTGTGCTCGGCGGAGCGCTTCAGCGAGCGTGCGATGGCACTCGCGCTGCGCTGCTTGAACACGTCGCGCTTGAGATCGAGCGCATCGGACGTCGCCGTGACCCGGCCGGACCATTTGCGGACGGGCTTCTTGCGCCGGGCGGAGGATCGTGTCCGCGCATGGGCCTTCGTGCGGTGGGCTGACTTGTGAGCTGACTTGCGCGCCGTGGCTCTCTTCGGCATGTTGCCTCCTCAATTCCCGTCCGCCCCAATTCCCCTTGGATAACGACATGAGCCTCGAATCGGTCCGCGCCTTCTTTGCGGAAAAGGCCCCCGACATCGCCGTCATGGAATCCGACAAGAGTTCCGCCACCGTCGCGCTCGCCGCCGAAGCGTATGGCGTGGAGCCGGCGCGGATCGCCAAGACATTGTCATTGCGGGTCAGCGATCGCGTGGTGCTGATCGTCGCGGCCGGCACGGCGCGGATGGACAACAAGAAGGTCAAGGCGCTGTTCGGCGCCAAGCCAAAAATGCTCGGAATCGAGGAAGTCGCGGAGATCACCGGCCATGAAGTCGGAGGCGTCTGTCCGTTCGGCCTGAAGACGCCGCTGCCGGTCTATTGCGACATCTCGCTGAAAGCCTTCGACGAGGTGGTGCCGGCGGCCGGTTCGATCAACAGCGCCGTCCGCATCTCTCCGGCCCGCATGGCGGAACTCGTCGCGGGCGAGTGGGTCGACGTCTGCGAAAGCGGCAAATGATCACGGCCGGTTGTTCGGCCTGACTGTGGTGTTGCTTCCAACGGTGCCGTTTCCCTTCGCCGCGAGGTCATCGCCGGTGGCCTGGGCATTGGACTGAAACACCGCGCGGCACGGCGCGCCGAGCTGCTGCTCGTTCTGCCGCAGGCAGGCGACGATACGGCCGACGTCGGGGATTTCACTGCCGCACAATCTGAACACATCGGGCGTGCAGGCCAATTGCTGGGCGTACGTGCCGCGATATTCCTCGGCGGTCGCGCTTGCCAAACTGCCGCACCCGGCCAGCAACGACAGGCCGATCGCGAGTTGGTGCCTACGCATCTCGCACCTCCGGATTTCCTTCCATCTCGTCTCAGCATTGAAAACCACTGAGGCGGC
>JBQCIZ010000131.1:0-3522 GCA_051953235.1 Nitrobacter sp.
GCGCACTTCCGGCCTGAATTCCTCAACCGCGTCGACGAGATCATCCTGTTCCATCGTCTGCAGAGGAGCGAGATGGGAGCGATCGTCGAGATCCAGTTCAAGCGTCTCCAGAGGCTGCTCGAGGATCGCAAGATCGTGCTCGATCTGGATGCCAGCGCGCGCGACTGGCTGGCGGAGAAGGGCTGGGATCCGGCTTACGGTGCGCGCCCGTTGAAGCGGGTGATCCAGCGCAGCGTGCAGGACCCGCTCGCCGAGATGATCCTCGCGGGCAAGGTGCGCGATGGCGACCACGTCGAAATCTCGACGAAGGGCGGCGCGTTGACCTTCAACGGCCAACCGGCGAAGACGGCCGAGATCGAACAACTCGAGCCGCGGCAGCCCAAGCGCAAGCTGCACTGAGGCCGGCGATACGACAAGAAACGCCCGTCTCCCCGGCAATGGAGGCGGGCGTTCTCTTTGGAAATCGGAATAAGTGACCGGGCTTGATCCGCTGAGGTGATCAGCGATTGCTGACCTGACGCGTCGGAGGCGTGGTCGTGCCGGCGGCATCGGATACCCGGGCGTTGGCGTTGCGGTTGTTCATCAACCCGTCAACCCGATCGCGCTCTTTCTCGAAACTCGCAAGGATCGGACCTTCCAGCGAACGCCCGCGTGGAAGCTTGACGCGCATGGGATCGACGAAGCGGCCGTTCACCAGAATTTCGTAGTGTACATGGGCGCCGGTCGAGCGGCCCGTCGAGCCGACGAAGCCGATGATCTGGCCTTGTCGCACGCGCTTGCCGGGCTCCATGCCCTTGGCGAAGGCCGACATATGACCGTAGACGGTCTCGTAGCCGTTGTTGTGCTTGATGCGGACATACTTGCCGTAGCCGCCTTCCCATTCAGCCTTTTCGATGACGCCGTTGCCGGCGGCGAAGATCGGCGTGCCGTAGGGCGTGGCCCAGTCGATGCCGGTGTGCATCTTCACATAGCCGAGGATGGGATGACGGCGGATGCCGAAGCCGGATCGCATGATGGCGCTGGCGACCGGCTTGCGGACCAGAAACTTTTTCGCGCTCTTGCCGGTTTCGTCATAGTAATCGACGATGGCGTCGTCGGGGGTCTGGAAGCGGTAATATTTCTTGGTTTCGCCGCCGACGGTGAGCGCCGCGTAAAGCACTTCGTTCTTTTCGGCTGTCGGCGTTCCCTCGTCGTCGCCGGAATAGAAGACATCGAACGAGTCGCCGGGCTGGACCTTGCGCTGGAAATCCACGTCGTAGGAGTAGATGCGGATCATGTCCTCGATGACCGCGGGCGGGACCTTGTCGCGCAGCGCGGTCTCGTAGATGCTCTGGTAGAGCCGCACGCCACTGCCGTCATCGTCGTCGTCGGCCTCGCTGTTGTCGGCCGTATCCGTAACCGAATTCATGGTTGAGACGTCGACTGCGACGTATTTGCCGAGATCCGACAGCGCTGCGACAGCCTCGATTGTCGAATCGTTCGCCACGATCACGCGGTAGGGCTGAAGCCGCTGATCCGGAGCCGCACGTCCCATCAGGATGCGCAGCTTCTGACCTTCCTTCAGTCCGCCGTCACGGCCGCGCGCGCCGAGTGTCGCCGCGATCGACCGGGCTTCTTCCGGCGTCGCGCCCTGGTCGCGCAGCACGGAGACCACGGTATCGCCCTTCTTGACCACATGGACGCGTTCGCCGACCGGATTGCCGCCGGTGACCTGTTCCTTGGTCTTCGGCAGCAGCGTCACGTTCTCGGGGACGATGCGGGTTTCAAAACCGGCATAGGGATCGACGCCGCCCTCGGCCGCATAGGCCATCTTCATGGAAGGCGCCGCGCCACTCGCGTCGGCCGTTGCGCTGGCCATGGTGTAGCGCACGCCGCTGTTCCCTCGCCAGTTCGAGGCGTCGCGCACCCGCATCATCACTTCATCGGGCGAAACCGCCGCGGCGATCTTCGCCTTCGGCAGGATCGGTCCGAGATCGCGCATGACGAAGGAGACTTCGGCATCGGGCTCGGCCGCGGTCAGCGGATTGCTGGCATCGTCAGACGCGGCCGGCGCCGGACTGCCGACATCGGTCAGCAGGCGTTGCGCATTGAATGGAGGGATCTTGGCGCTCAGATCGCTGGTCGTCATCAATAGGTTGCCGGAGACGCGGATCAGCGGCTGCACCCGCATCACGTCGCGATTGCCGGCGCGCGTGACA
Organism: Nitrobacter sp.; assembly: GCA_051953235.1. Classification (GTDB taxonomy): domain Bacteria; phylum Pseudomonadota; class Alphaproteobacteria; order Rhizobiales; family Xanthobacteraceae; genus Nitrobacter. The sequence goes on from JBQCIZ010000131.1 coordinate 2,199, forward strand.
GTGGACACGCGAATGACCTGCCTCGCCGCAGCGGCTTCGCTTGGCGGCGGCAAACGATCGCTCTTGTGGAGCGTCGCCTGGTGATCGGCGGCGCCGAACGCGCCACGCAGCGTGCTTTCGACGCGTTCAGGGACACGCGCGAAGGTGGTCTCGCCATCGCGCGACGCAAAAACGGCGCCGCCGATAAGGGCTGCGCCGCACAGACCGGTAAGGATCGTACCGCTGAACCATTGTACGGAGACGCGACGGCGGTCGATGACGGCGGCTTCGGATCCATCGACGGAAAGCGGCGGCTCGTGGCCGAGATCAATGATCCCGGTCTCGCGTCCGTAATGCCCGCCGCGTGCCGTGTTCAAACCGCCGTCCCCCAAAATTCCACCGGCGATCGGCGAGATTCTTGCGCATCGCGGACCCCGCTACCCTCTAGCAAGGTAGAAGCAGGGAAGCCTCGTATATTTCATGATCGCCCGGGAATCACACGCCAAAAGTGCTGGCGGGAATCGCGTACGTCAATGGCGCCAGAACCTCTCGATGCGTTGTGACTGCGGACAGGCAGTTCCGTTTTACGGATGGCCGGTCCCTTTGAAAGCTGCCGAATAGCCGACGCCCCCTAGCAATCGACGATTCAGGACTTAACTACTTGTCAGAACGTCGCAGGAATGTGGCTCAAGTACGGCGTGACCCTCTGAAATATCTGGGTTTCTTCGCGCTGCAAAAAACTTTCCCCAACGCGACAATTTGTTGACGATGGCCGTTGACAAGCGTCGGAAGGCGAGACTATAACCCGACCACTGAGCGCGGCGGTGCTTTGGCCCTTGGCCCAAGCATGTTGCCGCGCCTGTAAAGCTCCTCACTGAGATGAGTGAATCAACAACCGACAGTCATCGGTTGTCATTTGCCGTCGAGTGAGTGTTTTACGAAGCTTCCAGCACTGGAAGCTGGGTCCTTGGACCCGGGCTGTTTGACAAGTGAAGATGAAGAAAGAGACACGTGGACGGCGGAGTCCTTGCGGGTCTCAGCTGTAGAAAAGCTTCGGCTATTCTGCATTGAGACCGGACGAAAGACTTCGGCGGTACACGTTTCAAAGGTTACACCATCGTTGTCAGCGATGTGAATCGCGGACAGCAAGTCGATTTCGGTCGACAATGGTGGGACCTCGTCAAACGTTGTGATCAGCCGGTTTAAAGTTTCAAGTCCAACTTGAGAGTTTGATCCTGGCTCAGAGCGAACGCTGGCGGCAGGCTTAACACATGCAAGTCGAGCGGGCGTAGCAATACGTCAGCGGCAGACGGGTGAGTAACGCGTGGGAACGTACCTTTTGGTT
>JBQCIZ010000132.1:0-2121 GCA_051953235.1 Nitrobacter sp.
CAGTTCCGTGCTGTGATGGAACCACATTGCGGACTCCACCGAGAAGGCGCCGACCGCGACGCCCGCCGAAACCGCAAGCTGCTGGTTGACGCTGGCCATGGTGGTGGCGCGGCTCATCTGCTCCGGCTCGACGTCGGCGTAGGCCAGCGTGTTGATCGCCGTGAACTGCAGCGAACGGAAGAAGCCGCCGACCACCAGGATGATCATGATCAGGAGCAGCGGCGTCGCGATCGTGAACAGCGCGCACGCCGCGAGGAAGACCGAACTGACGATCGCGTTGACGACCATGATGTTGCGGAAGCCGAAGGTGCGGATGATACGGGCGGCGAGCGTCTTCATGCCCATGGCGCCGACGGCGGATGAGAATGTGACGAGACCTGAGCTGAACGGCGACAGGCCGAAGCCCACTTGCATCAGGAGTGGCAGCAGGAACGGCAGCGCACCGATACCGAGGCGGAACAGGAAGCCGCCATAGATGCAGGCGCGGAACGTCGGCAGCCGCAGCAGCGTGAGATCCAGCACCGGCGAGGTCGTACGCCGGGCGTGGATGACGTAGAGCGTCATCGCGACCGCGCCAATCCCGATCAGCGCGATCACTGCTGTCCACGGTAGCAGGTTCAGACCGGCAACCGACAGGCCGAAAGCAATGCCACCAAGCCCGATCCCGGCCAGCAGCAGGCCATAGAGATCGAAGCGCTCGGGATTTTCGCTGCGGATCGGGTCGATGTAGCGAAGCGCCATGAAGATGCCGAGCAGGCCGACCGGAATGTTGATCAGGAAGATCCAGTGCCACGAGAAATAGGTCGTGATGAAACCGCCGAGCGGCGGGCCGACCACCGGGCCGATCAGGGCCGGCACTGTCACCCAGGCCATCGCGTTGACCAGCGCACTCTTGTCGATCGAGCGCAGCAATACCAGACGCCCGACCGGCGTCATCATCGCACCGCCCAATCCCTGCAAGGTACGCGCGATCACGAAATCCGTCACCGACGACGACAGCGCGCAGCCGATCGAGCCGATCATGAACACCGCGATCGCGGCGCTGAATACCTTGCGAGCCCCGAAGCGGTCCGCGGTCCAGCCGCTCGCCGGAATGAACACCGCGAGCGACAGTAGGTAGGAGGTGATCGCGAGTTTCAGCGTCAGCGGGCTGGTGCCGATGTCGGATGCGATCGCGGGCAGCGAAGTCGCGATCACCGTCGAATCCATGTTTTCCATGAACAGGGCGGCGGCGACGATGAGCGGGATCAGGCGTTCTTTGTTCATCGCGGGCAGGGGCGGCAGGGAGCGGGCGGGCGGCGCAGCGGGTTGTGGCTGTAGCATTGATAGATGTGGCGGGCTATTGCGGAGCGCGCAGGCCTGCCTAAATCCTTGGTCAGTTTTGCCGGAGACCGGACCATGATCTACGTGCTTGCTGCCCTCCTGCCGCCGCTCGGGCTGCTGTTCAACGGACAGCCATTTTCGGCCATCCTAAACGTGGTCCTGATCGTGTTTTGCGCGATTTTCGGGCTGGTTTTCCATATCCTGTTTCTTGTGCCATCGGCCCATGCGCTGATCGCGGTCCACATGAAACGGGAGGATCGCCGGCACCGGGAGGTGGTCGAGGCGATCCGCGAGCATGGGCCGCCGCCGGGCTACCCGCGCTGAGCGGAGGGTCGCGAAAAAGCCTGTGCATGGCTGCCAGACGCTTTGATTCCCTTGGCCGCCATGCTATCGACCAGCGCCAACCCAGCCGATGGAACCCCGATTCGACGGCGACGCCGAGGTGTCGCCGATAGGTCGTTTCCATCCTGAATGTATCTCGCGGCGACCACGCCGCTGAATGGAGTTGGCGATGGCGCTTGCAGGCAGATTTCAGGACATCCACGAAGCCTACACGTTCGACGACGTGCTGCTGAAGCCCGGCCTCTCCGACATCCTGCCCTCCGAAGCCGACATCCGCTCCCGCGTCACCAGCGCCATTCCGCTCAACATTCCGATCATGGCCTCCGCCATGGATACCGTCACCGAAGCGCGCATGGCGATCGCCATGGCGCAGGCCGGCGGTCTCGGCGTCATCCACCGCAACTTCGACGTCGACGGGCAGGCCGCGCAGGTGCGGCAGGTGAAGAAGTACGAGTC
>JBQCIZ010000133.1:0-9621 GCA_051953235.1 Nitrobacter sp.
CCGGCCTCGATGACGTCGACACCCATATCGTCGAGCATCTCGGCGACCTCGAGCTTTTCCTCGAAGGTCATGGTGGCGCCGGGGCACTGCTCGCCGTCGCGCAAGGTGGTGTCGAAAATGATGACGCGGTCCTTGTCGGACTTGTTCGCGGTGGTCATGGGAAAGGTCCTCTGGTCAATGCGCCCCACGGGCGCTCGAAGGGGTTCTGGTGATCTGCGTTCCCCTGAGTGCCCAGGCACAACTGCCCAGACGGCGCTCAGGGGCCGATAAGAAGCAGAAGCCCGCCAAGCAGCAGGGTGGGCAGGGACGCAGCCGGAATCGTGCCGCGACCGGCGGCCAGCGCCCCGATCCCGTCAATTCCCGCGATTTCGCTGCGAATCAGCATTGCCAAACCCTTTGAAGCGGCGATTCTCAGCCCAAACCGTTGACGGTTCGTTGCCGGAGGCACCCCTCACCCCGGTTTTAGACGGAAATGCCCGGTCATCGCAACGCCAAAAGATGGACGGCCTGGCTCCGGACCGCCTCGTCGCCTGCCGCAGCGCCGGCAGGTTCCCGCCCTCGCCGGCCGGCCGAGCCTCTGATATTCTCCGTAAACAGCGGCGGACCCAACGCGATCGGAGTTTGCCGGTGCCGGGAGTTCGTCCCATGGCGCTGCATCAGTCGACAATCTGCATGGGCTGCTGGGAGCATCTGCACCTCCCTGTGCCGTTGCGCGGTATCGTTTCAGTGCCCTTCCGCGCTTTCGGCATCCGGCCGAGCCGGATGAATCCGAACACCTGCACGATCTGCGAGATGATGTTCGAGAAGGTGATGAAGCGGCGTCACGTCACCATCGACGCGACCGTCCTGTTCGCAGATCTGCGCGGCTACACCAACCTGTCGCAATCCCGCTCCGCCGAAGCGGTCTCGACATTGCTCGACACCTTCTACGACGAATGCGCGAGCGCGATCTGGGAGCATGACGGCATTCTCAACAAGACCATGGGCGACGGCCTTCTGGCGCTGTTCAATTTTCCGATCAGCCATGACGATCACGCCGTCCGCGCGTTACGCGCGGCACGTCAGATTCAGGCGCGCTGGCACGACATCGGACAAACGCTGCCCGAAGCCTCCGGGCAAAACGTGGGCGTCGGCATCGGCATCGACAGCGGCCAGTTGAGCTTTGGCGAATTCGGCCACTCGCACACCGACATCACCGCGATCGGCACCGTGGTGAATACCGCGGCGCGGGCGCAGGCTGCCGCCGCCTCCGGACAAATCCTGCTGACCGAGGCGGTCCATGCCCGCGTGCAAGCCGACCTGCCGGAAAGTCAGGCTCGCGACTACCAGCTCAAGGGTTTTCAGACCGCCACCCGGCTGTACGCGGCATGAAGATTCCTCGAGCCGAATGGCTTGCGATGAGCCACCATTCCCGTCATGGCCGGGCTCGTCCCGGCCATCCACGTCTATGATCTGATTCAGGCGTCAAGACGTGGATGCCCGGCATAAAGCCGGGCATGACGATTTCCACCAAATCTCCCGCTCTAGCGCGCCGGCTTCGGAGCCGGTTTCTGTGCTGCCTTCGGCGCGGCCGGCTTCGTTGCCGGTTGCGCGACAGCACGCCCGGAGACCGCGCTCCTGCGCTCGTTCGTCAGCGCCTTCCGCGCCTTCTCGAGCTCTCCCGCCTCGCTCGTGTCCACCTTGGGGAATTGCAGATCGAGGCTTTCCAGCGCGCCGACGATGGTCGTACCGATCACCGCGCGCGCGAACCACTTGTGATCGGCCGGCACCACGTACCACGGCGCATTGCGTGACGCGGTATAGCGGATCGTCTCCTGATAGGCGGCCTGATACTTGTCCCAGAGGGCGCGCTCGGCAACGTCGCCCATCGAGAACTTCCAGTTCTTGGCGGGCTCGTCCAGGCGATCGAGGAAACGCTGTCGCTGCTCTTCCTTCGACACATTGAGGAAGAATTTCAGCACCACGGTGCCATTGCGGGTAAGAAACCGCTCAAAGGCAGAAATATCCTCGAAACGTTCGCGCCAGATGTTCTTGGTCACCAGCCTGGAGGGAATCTTCTGCTTCGCCAGGATCTCCGGATGCACGCGCACCACCAGCACATCCTCATAGTACGACCGGTTGAAGATGCCGATACGCCCGCGCTCGGGAAGCCGCTTCGCCGCGCGCCACATGAAGTCGTGATCGAGTTCTTCCGATGACGGTTGCTTGAAGGAATGCACGTCGCACCCCTGCGGATTGACGCCGTCGAACACACTCTCAATCGCGCTATCCTTGCCGGAGGCATCCATGCCCTGAAAGATCAGAAGCAGCGACCAGCGGTCGTGCGCGTACAATTTCTCCTGCAGATCGCTCAGGCGATCGCGGTTGGCCTTGATGATCTCCTGCCCCTTGTCCTTGTCGATGCCGCCGCGCTCAGCGGTCGGATAGGAAGTGAGATGAAACGGCTTTGCGCCGTCGACACGAAAGGGATCGACAAAAACGGCTGGATCGGCAGCAACAAGGCTCTTGGTCTTGCTCATGAGGACGCAGCGCTCCGGTTTCTGCCGGCATCCTACACGATGACCGTCGGGCCGCGCGATATCAAACCTGCGATGTCACATGGGTGATGAAATCGGTTACATAAGGAGGCATCGCTGGCGTAAAATCACGGCGGTCACGCACCAGATGGATCGCGCTCAGTTCCGGTGACTGCTGTTCCGCGAGTGTCCGGACGATCCGGGCACGCAAAGCGTCACCCGGGCTATCCGCGTTCAGAAGCTGGATGATCGCAAATGCGGCGCCCGACGCGACGCAATACCAGAACGGATCGGCGCGATACTCGGATCGTGCAAGACCGGTTTCCTCCTCGACTTCACGCAAAATGCTGCCCGCGATATCGAGCGTGCCGGCTTTCACATCGCTCGGATCAGGCGTCCCGGATGGAAAGTAGATGCGACCCGCATTCGCGGTGGTCGTAGCCATTTCGCCTAGTATGAACGCACCGTCGCTGCCGCGGAGCGCACCCATGCCAAAGCCGTTGAACACGCTTTTGTCGGGAATGCCCCAGTCCCGCCACGCCATGAAGCTTGCGAAGTCTGTCTCGAAATATTCCGCCCGAAAGCAATCCCCGTCGAACACCGGATTGCGCCCGAGCAGAACAGGCCCGTTCCACAACGCCGGCGTCTTCTCGCACAGCGTTGCGAAGTAAGCCTCGATGTCGGCATGCCGCTCGTCCGCGAATGCCCAGCGTCGTGACCGGACTTTCAGATCGAGCCGGCTGACGCGATGAATCGCCGAAGCTGCCACGCGGACTACTTCGCGCTCCCCGCAGCCTTGCCGGCCTGTTCCACGAACTTGTTGGTGTACGTCTTGGTCACATCGATGTGAGCCTTGGCTACATCCGGCGAGCCTTCACTGAACACCGCCAGCACAGCATCCGCACCTTTCGGGTCCATCGCGCCGGTCTGCGAGTACATCGGAATCGTATTCTTCAGCGCCGAGAGATAGAGGTCCTTGTTCTTGCCGACCATGTTCGGCGGCATCTTGTTCATGACATCTTCCGCCGAATGGCTGTGAATCCATTTCAGCGTGTTGACGATGGCATTGGTGAGGGCCTGCACTTCCTTCGGGTGCGCGTTGACCCAGGCTGCGGTGCTGTAGAGTGCGCCGCCGGGATATTCGCCGCCGAACGTCGCCAGGGTGTCCTTCTGGGTGCGGGTGTCGCTCAGGATGCGCAGATCCTTGAAGCTGCCCTGCAGCACCGTGACGGACGGATCGAGCATCACGGCCGCATCGATCTGGCCCTGCTCCATCGCCGCGACCGCGGTCGCGCCGAGGCCGACGCCGATCACCGACGTGCCCGCTGGATCGAGGCCGTTCTTCTTCAGGAGATACTTGAGGAAGAAGTCGGTCGAGGAACCCGGCGCGCTGACGCCGACCTTCTTGCCGGCGAGGTCCTTGATCGACTTGATCTCGCTGGTGTGCTTCGGCGACACCACAAGCACGAGGCCGGGATAGCGGTCGTAGACCACGAAGGCCTGCAGTTCCTGCTTCTTCGCCGCGAGGTTGACGCAGTGGTCGAAGTAACCGGAGACCACATCGGCGCTACCGCCGAGCACGGCTTTCAGCGCATCGGAGCCGCCCTTGAGATCCACCAGATCGACGTTGAGGCCGGCCTTGTCGAATTCGCCGAGTTGCTTGGCCAGCACTGTCGGCAGGTAGCACAGGCAGGCGCCTCCGCCGACCGCAACCGTCACCTTAGTTTGCGCCGTTGCGACCTGTCCGGTCAGCATCACCATCAACAGTGCGGCAAAAAGTCTGCTGGCCATCTTCATGGCGTCCTCCGGTTTTATTCCCTTGTTGCCCAACGATATATCGGAGCCGCCGTGCCTTGAGAAGGGTGTGTCCCTCTGGTCAACGATCGGCCCCGGGCATAGCATCCGCTGCCAATAAAACCGAAGGGAGGACCAATATGAACCGCATCGTCGCCACGTTCTCGGTCGCAGCCGCGTTCACAGCCGGTTGCTTCGTCTCTCGCATGTTGCCGCCGACTCCGGCATGGGCTTCTGAAGAAATCACCGCGCAGGTCATCCATGTACCCGAGCTGACCGGCGATGCCCTCGGCCCCGCATCCGCGACTGGCTTCCGGTCCAAGATGTTCGTGAAGGCCGACGGTGCGACCATCTCGGTGCAGGACGGCAATGTGCCAAAACACATGCATCCCGCTACCAACGAGATCCAGTACATCCTCGAAGGCACGGGCACGGTCTGGCTCGGCGACAAGGAGGTCAAGGTCAAGCCCGGCGACCTGATCGTGATTCCGAAGGGCACGCCGCACGCCGGCACCAAGCCGGACGGACGGCCGTTCAAGGCGATCGCGATCAAGACACCGCCGCAGCCCGCGAACGACACCAAGATGCTCGACTGAGGGGCGACCTCATCGCCCATCATTCCGGGATGGTCAGGACCAAACCCGGAATCTCGAGATTCCGGGTTCACGCGAAGACGCGTGCCCCGGAATGACGCTCGCACACATGAACACCCTACCCGCGCCCCTCCCCAACCGCGTCCGGTCGCCACACCAGCAACCGCTTCTCAACCAGCGTCACACCGATGTCGATCAGGATGACGAACGCCGAGAGCACGAACATGCCGGCGAAAACGCCGCCGACGTCGAAGGTGCCTTCCGCCTGCTGGATCAGATAGCCAAGGCCGGCAGCGGAGCCGAGATATTCGCCGACTACCGCACCAACCACGGCGAAGCCGACCGAGGTGTGCAGCGAGGAGAACATCCACGACAGCGCCGACGGCCAGTAGACGTGCCGCATCAGTTGCCGCTCACTCATGCCGAGCATACGGCCGTTGGCGAGCACGGTGGTCGAGACTTCCTTGACGCCCTGATAGACGTTGAAGAACACGATGAAGAACACCAGCGTGACGCCGAGCGCGACCTTGGACCAGATGCCCAGCCCGAGCCACAGCGTGAAGATCGGCGCCAGCACCACGCGCGGCAGCGCATTCGCCATTTTCACATAGGGATCGAACACCGCGGCGACGCGCGGCTGGCGCGCGAACCAGAAGCCGAACAGCACGCCGCCGAGCGAACCGATCGCAAAGGCGAGGATCGATTCCCACAGCGTGATCGCCAGATGCTTCCAGATCACGCCGGTCGTGAACCAGTCCACGATCTGGCTGCCGACATCGAGCGGCGTCGAGAAGAAGAACGGCGGCAACAGCATATGCCCGAACACGGGGACGGTGCTCAGGAGTTGCCAAAGTCCAATGCAGACCACGGCGACCAGCAATTGCAGCGACAACAGGCGCGTCCGGCTCATACCCTCGCCTCCGGCTGCGTCGACTGGGCGTAACCCTTCATCACCTCGTCCTTCAGCACACTCCAGATTTCGCGATGCAGGTCGTGGAAGCCCGGATCGAGGCGAATCTCGAAAATGTCGCGCGGCCGCTGCAGCGACACGCGCCAGTCGCCGATGATGCGCGATCCCGGTCCCGCCGACATGATCACGACGCGGTCGGCCAGCGCGATCGCCTCCTCGAGATCGTGGGTGACGAACAGCACCGCCTTGCGATCCCTGGTCCACAAATCCAGCAACAGGTTGCCCATCACCTGCCGGGTCTGCGCATCGAGCGGGCCGAACGGCTCGTCCATCAAAAGGATCTTTGGATTGCGGATCAGCACCTGCGCCAGCGCCACGCGCTTGCGCTGGCCGCCCGACAGCATGTGCGGATAACGGCCCGCGAAGGCACCGAGCCCGACCGAGGTCAGCCATTGCTGGGCCTCGGCCAGCGCGGCGCGGCGCGGCGTGCCGGCGATTTCCAGCCCGATCGCGACGTTATCCAGCGCGGTCTTCCACGGAAACAGCGCGTCGGCCTGAAACAGGTAGCCGGCATCGCGATTGAGCCCATTCATCGGCGCATCGAAAATCCGCACCGTGCCGGCAGCGGGCTTCAGCAGACCGGCGGCGACATTCAGCAGCGTGGATTTCCCGCAACCGGTCGGCCCGACGATGGCGACGAACTCGCCGTGATCGACCGTCAGCCGCGCCTTCTCGACCGCGGTATAGACTCGCGCGTCGGCCAGACGGAACGCCACCGTCGCGTCCTCGAGCGCGACCGCCGTCGCCGCGACCTCCCCTGTTTTCACGCTGTTCCCCAAAGTCCCGGCCAACTGTCCCAATTCGTGACGATGCCTTAGCTCCGTGCTGCGGGGAATTCAATCGCGCAGCGCAACATCCGGACGGCGCGTAGCGTCCCTGCGATCTCCACTACATTGACCCATCGGCACTTCCGGCCCCGCAAGCAACCGGACGCGAACGCTGCATGCGCGAATGGAGAACGTAAATAAAGGCGTGGACAACAAGATAAAATTGTCCGCGATTTCCGGCCACAATCGAAGCGCGACAATTCGATTAAAATTGGACGTCTGGATTTCGCTACAAAATTTACCGTCGCCGTCAACGCGATGACGATCTAATTCAAATTCGATCGAATTTCGCAGCGGCGATCGCGCACGCCTTTCGCGCTTCATCCTCGCCGATCAGTGCGCCGTGACAAGCCGGCAAAGCCTGCGCATCATTTCAATCTCATCGAACATTCAATCATTCGGCTGCGGCTGCACCGCTGTATCCGCGCACTCCCGCTCGCCCTCGAACAAGAAAGTCGCAAGACGCCGGAGACATCAATGAGACGACCGAAACTTGCCTGCGGCACGCTGATCGCACTGACGGTTCTGCTGAGCGGACCGGCGCGCGCGGCCGATGACGACAACACATCGACGGGCGCCATCCATCCCGGCGATATCGTCACGACGATCGCGCAAGCCTGGGGACTTGCGCTTCAGGTCGCCCTTCGGCGCGCGCCCAATCGAGACGCACTTCAGGCCGCGATCCAGCGCGAGACCGTGGAGGCGACGCGCCGGTTCGGCACCGTCGCATGCAACACCGATTTCGACGGCGCGCAGGACCCGCTCGCGCTTCAAGCCCGGCGGCGCATCGACCGGGAAATTGCCGTGCTGAGGAATCGACTCGCCATCACCTATCGATCGCTCTGCATCGACGGGCGATTGGCCGTGACCTTCGACGTCAAGGTGATCGAGAAGCCGCGCTGACGCCAGAACAACCGCCCGGGCTTGGTGCGGGAGCGGCCATGTGATAACCCCGCAAGCATGAACGAGACCTCGCCGCTGATCGCGTTCTCACACGTCGCCAGAAGCTTCGATGGCGGCCGCGTCAGGGCCGTGGACGACGTCTCGCTCGATGTCGCTGAGGGCGAATTTCTCGCCATCGTCGGCGGCTCCGGCTCAGGCAAGACCACGTTGCTGCGGCTCGCCAACCGGCTTATCGACCCGGACAGCGGCAACATCATCATCGGCGGCGATGACATTGCTGGCCTCGATCCGATCGGACTGCGCCGCCGCATCGGCTATGTGTTCCAGAGCGGCGGCCTGTTTCCACACATGAGCATTGCCGGCAATATCGGCATCACGCCGCGCCTGCTCGGCGCGCCCAAACCCGACATCGCTGCGCGCGTGGACGAACTGCTCGATCTGGTGCAGCTCGATCGCACGGCGTATCGCGACCGCTTCCCGCACGAACTCTCCGGCGGCCAGCGCCAGCGTGTCGGCGTCGCACGAGCGCTCGCCGCGAAACCACGCATCATGCTGATGGACGAGCCGTTCGGCGCGCTCGATCCGGTCACGCGTGACGCGCTCGGCAGCGACTACCGCGCGCTGCATGAGCGGCTCGGCCTCACCACGCTGATGATCACCCACGACATGACGGAGGCTTTGCTGCTGGCCGACCGTGTCGCGGTGATGCGCGCGGGCCGCCTGCTTGCGCTGGGCACACCGAAAGAACTGTCGCGCAGCGATAATCCTTACGTGACGGAATTGCTCGGCACCCCGCGCCGCCAGGCCGAGCGATTGCGGGCAATACTGCCGCCGGGCGGCAGCGCATGAGCCTGCTCTCCGATCCGCGCTGGCATGAGGCGCTGGGCCACCTGCCCGACTATCTCGGCAGCCACGTTCGCGTCAGCCTCGCAGCGCTGGCGCTGGGGCTTGCGATCAGCCTGCCGCTGACGCTGATCGCACGCAACCGGCCGCTGCTGCGCGGCGCGCTGCTCGGCCTTGCCAGCATCGTGCAGACCGTGCCGGGGCTGGCGCTGCTGGCGCTGTTCTATCCGCTGCTGCTGGCGCTCGCCGCCATGTCGATGACATGGTTCGGCATCAGCTTTTCCGCCTTCGGCTTCCTGCCGGCGGTGCTCGCGCTCGCGCTCTATTCGATGCTGCCGGTGCTGCGCAACACCATTACCGGCCTGCAGGGCATCGACCCCACCCTGACCGAAGCGGCGCAAGGCGTCGGCATGACGCCGCGGCAATCGCTCACCATGGTCGAGCTGCCGCTGGCGCTGCCCGTGATCATGGCCGGCATCCGCACCGCCGCCGTCTGGGTGATCGGCACCGCGACGCTTTCCACGCCGATCGGCCAGACCAGCCTCGGCAACTACATTTTTGCCGGCCTGCAAACCCAGAACTGGGTGTTCGTGCTGTTTGGCTGTATCGCCGCCGCGATCCTCGCGCTGGTGGTGGATCAATTGCTGGCGCTGATCGAAAGTGGATTGCGCCTGCGCCGCCGGTTGCGGATTGCGACCGGCGCGCTCGGCATCGCCGCGCTGGTTGCGGCCACCTTGGTCCCCTCGATGGTCCGCGCCACATCGACCTACGTGGTCGGCGCAAAGACCTTCACGGAGCAGTATGTGCTCGCGGCGCTGATCTCGCAGCGCCTGCAGGCCGCGGGCCTCACCGCCACGACGCGCCAGGGCCTCGGCTCCAGCGTGATCTTCGAGGCGCTCGCGAACAACGACGTCGACGTCTATGTCGATTACTCCGGCACGCTATGGACCAACCAGTTCCACAAGCCCGGCATCAAACCGCGCCGCGAACTGCTCGACGATCTCAAGGCAACGCTGGCGCAGCAGCATATTACTCTGCTCGGCGAACTCGGCTTCGAGAACGCCTATGCGCTGGTGATGCCGAAGGCGCGCGCCGAGTCACTCAACATTCACTCGATCGCCGATCTCGCCTCGCACGCGGGCACCCTCTCGATCGCCGGCGATTACGAATTCTTT
>JBQCIZ010000134.1:0-4578 GCA_051953235.1 Nitrobacter sp.
GCGATTGTCGCTGCCGCGGCTCGCGGATTCGGCGTGAACCAGTTTGGCGTGCGGCGTAAAGACGATGCGCTTGCCGGCCTCGCGGAGGCGCAGGCAATAGTCGACATCGTTGAAGGCCACGGCGAAGCGAGCCTCGTCCATCCCGCCCACGCCAAGATAATCGCTTCGCCGGGTCGCGAGGCAGGCGGCGGTCACCGCGCTGCATTCGTGCGCGACAAGAAGCTGATCGGTAAAGCCGGGATCGTCGCTGAATCGATCGGTGAAGGCGTGCGCGGCCATGAAGTTCATGCCCAGCACGATGCCGCCGTGCTGAACGACGCCACCGGGCCATGTCAGCAGCGCGCCAACCGCGCCGACATCAGGTTCGGCGAGGCGCGTGAGCATCTCCTCAAGCCAGTCATCGGAATGCGCCTCGATGTCGTTGTTGAGAAGACACAGGATGTCGCTGTCGAGCGTCGCGGCGGCCTGATTGTTGAGCCGTGCGAAATTGAACGGCCCTTCGATCCGCAATGTCCGGATGCCGCGCCGCGGCAGATCGGCAAGAAAGTCGATTGTTTCGGGATCGGCGCTGTCGTTATCGACCACGAGGATCTCGGCGTGGCCACGTTCGATTGCCGGTGCAATGCTGTCGAGGCAGGTGCGCAGCAGCGAAACGCGATCGCGCGTCGGGATGACCACGGTCGCGCGCTGCCGCGGCAATCGCCGACTGATGCGAACCGCGGGAAAAAGATTGCCCTGCTGCTCGATCACGTCAGCGTCAATATTACGCGTCTGCAAGTGCATATCGCTCGCGACGGACAGCAGCGATCGGGCGTTCGCCCGATTGAATCTGGGCAAGGTCGCCAGCGCGCCGGGCAAGTGAAGGATATCGGCTTGCCGCGGTTCGTCGCGATCCAGCAGGCAGTTGAAGAGGCGGTAGAGGTTATCGGGACGCGCCTCAACGGCCGCGATCAGGGCTTCGCGACGGACTGCAAAAAGATGCGCGCAATAGCCTTGCTCGAGCATCCTTTCGTAGTCGAACGCCGGAAAGGCAAGCGGCCAGAGTCGGCCGTCATTGGCGAGGAAGTCGAGGTCGCCGTAGATCGCCATCGCATCGGGATGGGACTCGCATGCCGCGGCGATGCGCGCCAGCGCGTTCTGTTCGAGCGACACGCCCGCCATAGTCACCACGACATGGCGCGCATCGGATGCGGCGTCTTCGAGAAATTCCGCGAGGGCTTCGCTGTCGATCATGAGCGGCTGACCGTCGATCACGCCGGCGGTCCAGTTCTCGTGGCTTTGCGTCTCCAGCGTCGAGAGCGTCTGCTGGGCGCCCGCGCTGCCGGCGATCACGACCGCCAGCCGAAGCGCGCTCGGTTGCGGCTCCGGCAGCGGAAAACGATCGCGCCAGTCGGCATAGTCGTGAAGCGGCAGCGAAGCCGGAATGAGCCGATCGTACAATTGGCCGCGCAGGCGTTCGGCACCGAGACCGCCGATGGCGTCGATCATTCCGGTGAGGCCATCGGGAAATGCAACGAACACGGCGGTCGCCGGGATTTGCTCACCGTCCTCCTTGCGCAGCGCAATACGATGGACGCGTCCGTCGGCGAAGCGTTGCGGCGCATAGAAATCGAATGCACGGACGTTACGCGATGCCTGCGCCTCGGCTTCGCCACCGATGTGCGTCCAGGCGGTGGCGCGGACCTGCGCTGCGGACTCGCCATCGACGATGGCTTCCAGGGTGACGACGGCGTCGCTGTCGATCCAGCCCTGGAAGTGCAGGCCACCCAGCCAGCGCAACTTGCAGGTCGGCCGCAGATCGGCCGGTGCCGCGCTGTCATCCCCAAGGTCGATGGGACGGCCGACAGGCGTTCCGAGATTGGCGACGCGCGCAGCGAGCAGGTTCGCTGCGCGGAGCAGATCGGGGTCGATGGTCACCGCGAAGCCATAGGTGCCGGCCTCCACTTGCTCGGCGAGTTCGGGGACAAAGGCATCGGCATGTATCGTCCTCAGAACGAGGCCATCGAGCAGGATGTCGACCGTAAAGCGGCGTTCCGGAGCTTGCGGATCGAACACATAGCCCGACACCGTCCCGTCCCGGCCGAGCGCCAGCCGCGTGACCAGCTTCGGCTCGGCAACCGGCTGCCTGCGAGCCCGGATGATGCGCGCCGTAGTCATGACCATCCAATCCACTCGACAATGGCATCGGCCAGTCCCGGCACGTCCATGTCTGCGGGAATGGCAAGGTCGCCCTTGCGCGGCTTCTCCGATCCGGCGGACCAGTCGCGAAAGGCGACGGGTATCGAAGCCTGTCGCGCGGTCTCGATAAGGGGATGCCCGAATGCCGGCTCCTCGAAATCCGTGAGCAGCCAGCCGGGATTATGCGGCGCCAGGACATCGCCGATCCCGCCGGCTGCGACCGCGCCGGTTATGAAGACATTCGCAAACGACATCAGGCGATCGTCATCACAAGTCGCGCCCGCGATGACGATCGATCTGGATGGATCCGATCGCCACAGGCGATGGGCCAGTCCCTGCAGCAGGCGCAGGGAGGCGGGTGAAGGCGTGGACGGCACGACGGCGAGCGTTTTGTTCGCGCCAGCGATCGGTGTCAGGGGCAGGGGAGGGGTCGGCCAGTTTTGCAGGACGATCTTGCGTCCGGGCCAACGCGTCTCCGCAAACGCCTTGGCGGTTTTGTTGGGAACGAAAAGCGGCGTGTCGCCGGGCAGCGAGGTGATGGCTTCGCCAAGGCCGCCTGCGGTCAGCCATGGCATGATGGGAAGGCCGCGCTTTCGCATCAACGCAACCAGTTGCGGCAACGGATTTGGCTCGACGATCTCGACGCGTTCGGGATGCAGCCGTGCAAGAATGTCGGCAGCGTCAGCCATGGCTGCGTCGCTATCGAATCTCAATTGGATGGCCTGTGGACTGTCTCCGTCGGCGGCTTTGACGTGAACCATGTCGTGCTCGCGCAGCAGGAGGATCGCCCGCGCGCCGCGCTCCCGGAGATGGCGCGCACGGTCCTCGGCGACGGCGGCAAAGCTTCGCCGATGTCCGAGGATCAGCACCGAAGATTCGGGGGACCAACTCAGCGCGCGATCGAGCTGTGTGCGTGCCGGTTTTAAGGGATCCACGATCTCGAACGCGCGGCATTCCCGCCGGTAGTCCGGGAACCGCTGGTCCAGAATATCGAGATTGCGCAGCACCAGGCTCCGCTTCTCGTGCTGGAAGGATTTCGAGCCATGATGCCCGACATAGACCGACGGCGCGCAGACGTTGCGAAAGCCCTCGGTGCGTGCGCGCAGACAGAAGTCGACGTCCTCCAGATAACCTCGCTCGAAATTCTCCGAGAGCCCGCCGAGGGCGGCGAGACAAGGGCGCGTGATATAAAGACAGAACCCGATGCCGCTCGGCACGTCGACAGCCAGACCGGCATTGGCGGCATCAGCCGTTCGATCGATCTCGAGTATCCGCTCATAGCGCGGCATCGGGTTGACATCGTTCGGCGCCGGAAACGAAAAGATGTCACCGTTGTTCGATAACGGTGTGACCGTCCCGATATTCGGCGCAGAGCGTGCCACGGCGGCCAGCCGCTCGACGAATCCCGGCGGCACGATGGTGTCGGCATTGAGCAGCACGACGTCGCCCGCCGGTACGGTCTCCAGCGCGCGATTGACCGCGCCGACGAAGCCGAGGTTAGTCGAGTTCACGAGAAGATCGATCGACCCCGTGTCAGCGAGCTCGTTCAGATACCGCCGCAATTCCGGTTCGGGGCTCGCATCATCGACCGCCAGAATGCGGAAAGGGCTTTTTCCCGGTTTGTCCGGGACGCGCGCCTTGATGAGACTGTCGAAGCAGTCACGCGTTGCGTCAGCGTCGCGATACACCGGAACGATCACGGTGGGCGCTTCGGTGTCGGATCGTGGCGCGGTCGAACGCCGCATATCGGTTCGGAGACGGGGCGGCGAGGACAAGTTGGGCGCGAGCCGCCGAATCCAAAACACATCGCTGCCGCATCTCAGCGTCAGCGTCTGAGGCGTTCTGGATGGCGGACGGCGAACCAGGAAGGCCTTTGCCTGAACGCCGATGCCGGCGAGAGGATGAAATGAATCGGGTTCGAGCAGGCTTGTGAGCGTGCCGCTTTCGGTCGCAAGGCTGGCTTCCACCGTGCCGGCCGTTGTCCAGGCTACCCATCCCGTCACGTGATTGTCGAACACCGAACAGGCGGCCCAACGCTGCTCGCCTGCACGCCGGAGTTCCTTGATGGCGGCGCGCAGGATCACCGGATTGCTGTCACGGCCGATCAGGTTGGCTGCCGCCGTTCGCCGCGGTTTGCCTGTCCCCCAGCTCAGCATGCGGCGGTTGGCATCGAGATCGCGGGGATCGACAACAAGCGCTTCGGCGAGATCGGCCAGCGCCGCGTCCTTTCGCTCCAGATTCCAGTTCGCTTCCGCGCGGAGCACAAAGCAATGCGCAGCCGAAGGCGGCCCGACGCGGCAGCGCCGGTCCGCGTATTTGAACGCCGCCGGAAAGTCCCGAGCCGTCAGCGCCTGTGCGGCCAGACGTTCGAGCACGACATGGGAGCGGGATCCCACATGG
>JBQCIZ010000135.1:0-5199 GCA_051953235.1 Nitrobacter sp.
TTCGCGGCGCTGCGCGGCTTGCTGAAACTCGACCTGTCGGATGCGCAATTCCTCGAAGGATGGAATGCGCTGTTCGCCGGCGAGATGCCGGGGATTGCGGCACTGCTGGCGCGGGCGCGGCAACGCCTGCCGCTCTATGCCTTCTCGAACACCAATCGCGCGCATGTGGCGCATTTCTCCAAACAACACGCCGATCTCATGGGCAACTTCCGCAAGATATTCCTGTCGTCGAGCATCGGGCTGCGCAAGCCCGACCCCGAAGCCTATCGGCATGTGATCGCGGCCATTGGCGCGCCTGCGCAAAGGATCGTATTTTTCGATGACCTGATCGAGAATATCGAAGGTGCGCGCGCGTGCGGTCTCACCGCCGTTCATGTAACGTCGGCTGACGATGTGGCTGACGCGCTTGCTGCGCTAGATATTTAGGAGAATGCCCGTGGCGCTGATGGCGGTCGCCGATGCCCTTGCCGCGATCCTCCAGGGGGCGACGCCCCTGCCGGAGGAGATAGCCGCTCTCGATGCCGCGCATCGCCGCGTGCTGACGCGCGACCTCGCCTCCCGCCGGTCTCAGCCACCCGTCGCGATGTCGGCGATGGACGGTTACGCGGTGCGGGCAACCGATGTCGCCAGCGTGCCCGCGCGGCTGCGCATCATTGGAGAGATCGCGGCCGGACGTCCGTTCGAGCGGAGGCTTTCCACTGGCGAGGCGCTGCGGATCTTCACCGGCGGCGTAGTACCTGATGGCGCGGATACAGTGGTGATCCAGGAAAACACCGAGGGGGATGGCGACACCGTCGTCATCAAGGAAACGGCCACGCTCGGGAAAAACATTCGCGCCGCAGGAATTGATTTTCGCGAAGGCGACGTGCTGCTACACGCCCGCACCCGTCTGTCTGACCGTCATCTCTCGCTTGCGGCCGGCATGAACTATCCCGAGTTGCCGGTGCATCGGCGTCCGGAGGTCGCGGTGCTCGCGACCGGGGACGAGCTGGTGCCGCCGGGCTCAACACCCGGCCCCGGCCAGATCGTGCTCTCCAACGGCTATGCGTTGCGCGCGCTCGTGCGCAGCGAAGGGGCCGAAGCGATCGACCTCGGCATCGCCGCCGACACCATGGAAGCGACCACCGGCGCGATCCGCCGCGCGCGCGACAGCGGTGCCGACATCCTCGTCACCACCGGCGGCGCCTCGGTCGGCGACCACGATCTGGTCAAGCGCGCGCTGGAGGCCGAAGGCGTCGAGATGGCGTTCTGGCGGATCGCGGTCCGCCCCGGCAAGCCGATGATGCACGGACGGCTTGGCGCCATGCGCGTGATCGGCCTGCCCGGCAATCCCGTGTCATCTTACGTCTGCGCGTTCCTCTTCATGGTGCCGTTGCTTCGCGCGCTGTCAGGACGCGAGGACATCCATCATCGCACTGAACAGGCCGTGCTCGGGCGCGATGTCGCCGCCAACGACATCCGACAGGACTATCTGCGCGCCCGGCTCACGCCCACACCCAACGGGCCCCCTGTCGCGACGCCGGTGAGCCATCAGGACAGTTCGCTGCTCGGCAATCTCGCGGCGGCGGATGCGCTGGTGATCCGGCCGCCGCTGGCGCCGGCCGCCAGCATGGGCGAGCCCTGCACCATTTTACGCTTGCCGCAACCGTAGGCGCGGCTACGTCGCAGCGACATCCTGCGCTGTCATGGCAAACCCGAGCGTATAGCGCCCGGTCACAGCTTCGCCCTTGACGCCCAAGCCCTGCAGCGCCGGAGCCGAGAAACGGTTCGAGGCAGCGTCCTGTACCGCATTGGCATCGTAACCCGAGAGCAGCACGATCCAGTCCGCCACGCCGTCCGTGCCGCGAATCTGCTGCTCGGTCGTCGGCGAACTGGTTCTGGGCGTATCGGTGATGAGAAGATGCCCGCCCGTCAGCCCCGGTTTCGACGCCTGCTTGCGCAAGACCGCGACGAGCGCGCCCTTCAGGCTTTCCTCCTGCCCTCGTCCAGCCGACAACCTGACGGTCGCGAGCGAGGTCGCGACGCCGCCGCCAAAACTCGCGGCCACCCGGCACTGGCTGCGCACCATGTTCAGATGATGCGGCATCATCTTCGTGGACCACGGCGTCGGTGCATTGAGCCGATCGAGATAACCCCTGGATGTCAGCGTCTCGTATTGCTCGAGCTCATAAAGCACGAAGAATCCTTCGGCATCGCTGTCGCTGGTCCAGCGCGAGCCGCGCCGAAAGCCGGGAATGCTCATGCGCTCCGGAAAGTGCTCATGCGAGTGCCAGTCGCCGAACTCCGCGCGTTGCTCGGCGCGAATCGTCCACCACATGGCAACAGCGGCTTTGCCCAGAAGCGGCATGCTGACCCTCGATGTTTTAGGGACCGCGTTTGAGACACGATCGAAAAGCAAACTGCCCCGCGTTGACGTTAAATTAAATAGTTGCGGAACACATATGGAACATATAGTGTCCGTTCATGATTTGTTTCGAGTAACTCATGCCGCTGGACGGAGGGTCCCAACCCGATGTCCCGGAATCGAACGGCAGGCGCCATCAACTGGGGATTGGTCGAGATGCTCACGCGCAAACAGTATGAACTCCTGCGTTTTATCAATGAACGGCTCAAGGAAGCCGGCGTCCCGCCCTCGTTCGATGAAATGAAGGATGCGCTCGATCTACGCTCGAAGTCCGGCATCCACCGCCTGATCACAGCGCTGGAAGAGCGCGGCTTCATCCGCCGCCTGCCGAATCGGGCTCGCGCCATCGAGGTCATCAAGCTGCCGGAACTCGCGGGTAGCGGCGGCAACAGCCGTCGCGGATTCACCCCGAGCGTAATCGAGGGCAATCTCGGCAAGGTCCGCCTGGGCAACAGCGGCGGTGGTGTCGTGGATGACGGCGAGCGTCCGGTGGCCGTGCCCGTGATGGGCCGTATCGCCGCCGGTACGCCGATCGAGGCGCTGCAGACCCGCAGCCATACCATCAGCGTGCCGCCCGACATGCTCGGCACCGGCGAACACTATGCGCTGGAAGTACGCGGCGACTCCATGCAGGAGGCCGGAATCCTCGACGGCGACATGGCGCTGATCCAGCGCAACGAGACCGCCGAGACCGGCGACATCGTGGTCGCCCTGATCGACGAGGAGGAAGCGACGTTGAAGCGCTTCCGCCGCCGCGGGGCTTCGATTGCGCTCGAGCCCGCCAACGCGGCCTATGAGGTCCGCATCCTTCCGCCCAACCGGGTTCAGATCCAGGGCAAGCTGATCGGCATCTACCGCAAGTACTGATCCGGCGCGGACGCTCAGTCGTCCGACCGGAGATCACCCGCCGCTGGCGTGGCATCGACAGGGCGTACCGGTGCCCTTCGGGCCGTGACGCGGTGTCTATCGTCGCCCACAGCAGGCGACCAGGGCCGATCGACACCTCTCGGCCGGATCGCAGTGACGGAGAAATTGGGTTTTCCGCTGCCATCCATGCTGCCTTGGGTTCGCCGCAAGGCCAGCGCGCCCTCCCGCCGCAGCCTCTCGCCGTCGATGACCTCCGCCCGGCAGCCCTCCGGCGCCTGCCACGGGGTTACGACCACTGCCGCCCGCGCACAGTCGTCCTCCAGTGCCTCAGGGCGCTGCGCCAGCGCGACGATGCCGCCTCCGGCCATCTCCACCACGCAGCCCGCATCGTCGCAGGAAACGCCCTCCGCGAGTGCTGGATCGGCAGGCAGGCGTCCGTCGGCGTCCGCCGCCAGCCATTCCCTGACCATGAAGGTGTCCTTGGCGGTGCGCATGAGGTGCAACCGGCCGTCCCTGCCACGCACTCCAACATTGTGACCGTCAGCCGAGACCAGAATGTCCGGCTGCTTCACCGCCAGCGACCAGGCAACCGCAAGCCCGATGACAACCGCCCCGCTCCAGCGCAGCGGCGTCCTCAGCAGGCCGAGCAGGATGATGCCGACGGTCGCCGCGATAAGCGGTCCGGTCCCAAAAGCGGCCATGCGGCCAATGGCGCCGGGCAGCGCCGCCACCCATTGCGACACCGCGATCATCCATTCGATACCGAAATCCATCAGGCGCCAGAACACACCGTCGAAACCGAACGGCATGGCGAGAAGACCGAGAAGCCCGGCCGGCATCACCAGCGCCGAGACAACCGGCATCGCGAGAAGGTTCGCGATAACGCCATAGGGCGTCACGCGATGAAAATGAAACGCGGCATAAGGCGTCGTCGCCAGTCCGGCGACGAACGACGCCAGTGCCAGCGTGACGATCTCGCGCCCACCCCACAGCGCCGCTCGTGCCGTCGGCGAGTGATCGGGCGATGCGAACAGCTTCGGCATGCCGATCTGCACGAGCGCCACCAGTCCAAGAGTCGCCGCGAACGACATCTGGAAGCTTGGATGCACCAGCGCTTCCGGTGCGATCGCAAGAACGATCATCGCCGCTACCGCGAGCGTGCGAAACGTGATGGCGCGGCGATCGACCATGACCGCGATCAGCACCACCGCCGTCATGAAGAACGATCGCTGGGTCGCGACCTCGGCCCCCGACAGCAGCAGATAGAAAGCCGCGGCCAAAAGCGCTCCGGCTGCGGACCACTTCTTGATCGGAAAGGTTACGGTCAGTGCGGGAATCAGCGCCAGCAGCGCGCGGATCGCGAAAAACACCACACCGGCGACCACGGCCATGTGATAGCCGGAGATCGAGAGCACGTGGCCAAGTCCGGAAATGAACAGCGCATCGTTGACCGGCGTCGTGATGGCGTCGCGCCGCCCGGTCAGAAGCGCGGTAGCGATCGCGCGGGAATCGCCGCTGAGCACAAGGCGAATGCGCGCATCGATCGTATCGCGAAAATCCTGCATCAGCGTAGCATAGCGCAAGGCGAGACCGCCGCTGTTCGGCGGCGTCACGACCTTGATCGCTCCCATCACGAAACCGGACGCACCGATGCCCTGAAAAAACATGTCGCGCCCGAAGTCGTAGCTTCCGGGCCGCATTGGCGCGAGCGGCGGCTGCAGCCGCGCCTTCAATTCCACGAAGCTGCCTACGGCCGGCGCGGTGTCCTTCCTGACGGAGAGTCGCACGCGATCGAGCTTGGTATGACGCCACGGATCGTCCATCTCGACGACGCGCAATACGAACCGGTCGGTGCGCTCGCGCACTTCGCGTGTCTCGACAAATCCCTTGAGCAAGGGAACGTAGACCGGCCGCATCAAGACAGCGTG
>JBQCIZ010000136.1:0-2242 GCA_051953235.1 Nitrobacter sp.
TGAAAAGGTATCTAGCCGAATGAGACAGCGTGCGGCTTACCAACGGAAAGAAACGTCATCCTGAGGTGCGAGCTCAGGCGGAGCACTTGCTCCGCCGACAGCGAGCCTCGAAGATGGCGTTGCAGGGCGGCATCCTTCGAGACGCGCGCAAAAGCGCGCTCCTCAGGATGACGCCTTCTCCGCGCAACGCCTACCCCGCGAGCTCCACCGTCTCGAAATCCGCCGGCAGGATGATCTCGAGCAGTTCGGCGTCCTCCGAATAGTCGTTGATCTTGTGCTTGATCTTCGGCGGCTGGGTCCACGCCGAGCCCTGGCGCATGGTCACCTCGCCCTCGCCGCCGAGTTCGGTCTTCACCCAGCCCTTCAGCACGTAAACCATCTGGAATTCGGTGTCGTGGAAATGCAGCTTCGACACCACCTTGGGATCGCAGGGCTCGATGAAACGCAGCACGTGCGCGCGCACCATGCCGTTCGAGGCCTCCACCGTGCCGAGATCGCGATACTGCGCATACGACCGGAGGCCGGTCTCGAAATCCGCGTTGTTGTAGTGGCTGACCGCGACCTTCTGCGGCGGACGTTTCGGCTTCGAGGCGGCTTTCGGCTTCGCAACCCTGCGCGCGGACTTGGCAGACGACTTGGCAGCGGATTTAGCCGACAACTTGCGGCGCGCGGAGGTCGCGCGGGCCGCGGCCTTGCGGCGGCTGGAGGTCTTCTGCGTTGACGTCTTGCGCGGGGCTGATTTCGCCGCGGAACGTGCTTTTGCCTTTTTCGCTTTTGCTTTTGCCATCGGCCGTGTCCCTTCCTTATGCTCGCGGCATCGCGCGAAGCGCGGTGACGCAGCGTCTGGAAGGTTAGTCGCGTCCGACGGCAGCGACAACGCTCAATACAAAACGCGCGATGCCATCAGTGCAGCCGGAACATGCCGTCTACCGCGCGCAGTTCTGCCGGCTTGATCAGCTTGGAATGCGCGACCGTGACGGAGAACAGCGGCCCCTCGATCTCCTTCTCCCAGAAGGCGAGGAAGTCGCGCAGCGCCGGAAATTTCGGAAACATGTCGTAGTTCTGCCAGACGTAGCTTTGCAGCAGCCACTTGCGGTCCGGGCGGCGATACAGGATTTCCGCCGTGGTCAGACCGTAACCGAGAAGCTGCTTGCGGAAATCGTCCGAGACGATTCCGCCGGGCTGAACTTCACACGAGACCATGCCAAACCTCCTTCAGGGAGGCAGCGCTATCGGCAAAAGGTGGCGACCGGTTTTGCGGTAACGCTCCAATCCCTCGATGAACCCGCTTTCGGGACCAAGAACCCGATGGTCACCATCCCACGGCGGATCACGAAGAAAATGTGACGCACGACACAAACCGATCACAAGCCTAAAAGTTTAACGATGTGTTGATAAAGCGAGCTATGGCAGCGACTTACCGCGAGTGCTAACGCCGCGGCCGCCGCCGTTAACGATGGCGCGGACATTTTGGCAGTCCAAATTTCGGAGTGCCAAAAATTTTGCTAGAGCCTCTTGCCCGCTGACATCAATGGGCCTATGTCCCGCGAAGGTCGTGGTAGCACTCGTATATCGCGACTGCCAAATTCCAAAACCGCAAACAGTACAGTTACTTAGGAGGACTGCATGAAATTCCGTCCGCTTCACGACCGCGTCGTGGTCAAGCGCATCGACGCCGAAGAGAAGACCGCAGGCGGCATCATCATTCCGGACACGGCCAAGGAAAAGCCGTCGCAGGGCGAAGTCGTCGCCGTCGGCCCCGGTGGCCGCGACGAAGCCGGCAAGCTGATCCCGATCGACCTCAAGGTCGGCGACCGCGTGCTGTTCGGCAAGTGGTCCGGCACCGAGGTCAAGATCGACGGCCAGGAGCTGCTGATCATGAAGGAAAGCGACATCATGGGCGTCCTCACCGACGTCGCCTCGTCGAAGAAGAAGGCCGCTTAGTTCGCAACGACCGCCGTCGTCATCCTGAGGTGCGAGGCGTGTTCGCCGAGCCTCGAAGGATGGCAGCGAAACAATCCGTCGTCCTTCGAGACGCCCGCAAGAGCGGGCTCCTCCAGCGAAATTGAGAAATTTCGCAGGGATGACGGTCCAGCAACCGATCAAAGGAACAACCCAACATGGCTAGCAAAGAAGTCAAATTCGGCGTCGACGCCCGCGACAAGATGCTGCGCGGCGTGGACATCCTCGCCAACGCGGTCAAGGTGACGCTCGGTCCGAAGGGCCGCAACGTCGTGCTCGA
>JBQCIZ010000137.1:0-3943 GCA_051953235.1 Nitrobacter sp.
CGCCACACGGCCCGTGAGATTGAGCCGGTCAATGGAGAGCGAGCTCAAGTTGAGCGCGCGCGATTGGAGGGGCCAGTCGATCCGCCCGCGCGCATCGAGACCGAGATCGAGCGAAATGCCATTGATCGTCAATTCGGTCGCACGCCATTCGCCGCGCATCAGCGAACCCAGGCTGAATTCGACTGCGAGGTTGTCGGCACGCACCTTGCCGGGATCGTTCGGCCCTCCGACCACCACCGAGCGCAGCCGCAGCGACGGCGACGGCAGCAGCCGTGCGTCGAGCGCGCCCTCCACCCTGACCGGTGCGCCGATCACGCGCGAGGCCTCGGTTTCGAATTGCGGCCGGAAGCGATTCCAGTCGATGAAATACGGTCCGATCAGCGCTGCCACGAGCGCAAGAATGAATGCAATCGCCAGGCCGAGCAGCGTCGTCTGCACGGTGTCTCCCCTCGAACCGTTCCGGCAAAATGATATCGTGCTTCAGTATGACACCGGACGATCGCAACCGAGCCATAGCCAGAATGCCGCATCGGTCCCCCGCCCGGCGGAGGCCGCACCGAAGCGAGCGCCGAAACGGCTCTAATATAATACCAACTGTGGCGAAGTCACAGCGACACTGGCGGAACCATCGTCCGTGCGGACTACCAGGTCGCAGGCAGGCTCTTCAGGCCCCGCAGCACGAAGGTTGGCCGCCATTCCGGATTCTCGGCGTTCTCGAGCCGCAGGTTCGGTAGCCGACGCAGCAGGGTCGCGATTGCGATCTCCGCCTCGATGCGCGCCAGTTGGGCTCCGAGGCAGAAGTGAATGCCGCCGCCGAACGATAGCGGCTTCACGTTGGGACGTATGATATCGAGACGGTCAGGCCGATCCGGATAAACCGCTGGATCGTGGTTGGCTGAGCCCAAAAGGCAGAGCACGCTCTCGCCTTTTGGAATGCGCTTGCCGCCGAGATCCTCGATATCCTCGAGCGCCGTCCGCCCGGTCATCTGCACGGAGGAGTCGTAGCGCAGGAATTCCTCGATAGCGTTGGTCATCAGTTCGGGCTTCGCCTTGAGCAACGCGAGCTGATCGGGATTGCGGTAGAGCGCGAGAATCCCGTTGCCGATCAGATTGACCGTGGTTTCATGACCCGCGCCGAACAGCAGGATGATGTTGGCGGTAAGTTCTTCGTTGGTGAGTTTGGAGCCATCCTCCTCCGCCTGCACCAGTTGGGTCGTGAGGTCGTCGCCGGGATTCCGGCGGCGTAGTTCGAACAACTCCTGGAAATAGCCCTGCGCAGCCAGATTGCCCTCGTTCGCAGCCTTGATCTCGGCGGGCGACAACGGCACCGGATCGAGCAGCCGGCCGTCGGCTCGCGCATTGGTATAGAACCGCTCGCGGTGCTCCTCGGGAATGCCGAGCATGTCGCAGATGATCGTGACAGGAAGACGGAATGCGAAATCTTCGATCAGGTCCATTCGCCCCCGCGGAATGATCCGGTCCAGCGTTTCGTCGACGATCTGCTGAATGCGCGGGCGCATGTCCTCGACCCGGCGCGCCGTGAACGCCTTGACCACGAGACCGCGCAGGCGCGTGTGATCCGGCGGATCCTGCTGCAGCATCCAGTGTCCCATGCTGCGGAACACCGGCTCTTCCATGATCTTCGGACCATAGCGGCGGATCGTCCGATCCTCGTAGTCCTTGCCGAAACGCTTGTCGCGCAGCACCAGGCTGGCCTCGGCATGCCGGCTGGCTACATAGTGTCCGAGCGGCGTCTGGTGCATCGGATCGAGAGCCCTCAACCGTTCATAGAACGGATAGGGATTGCGGATGAATTCCGGCGACAGTGGATTGAACAGCGGTTCGGCCTTCGTAGCCTGAATGTGCTCGTTCATGGTGAACCTCGCTCGGTTGCCGCGCCGATCCCTGCAGGGTGGCGCGTTATGGTGTCATCCTTGGGACCAGACAGGTTCGGCCCGGCTGCACTTAAATGCAACTCGATACACTATTGTATCGAGTTGCATTCTGCCCTAAAATGGCGGGATGTCAAGGGTTCGGACCAGACCGACAAGAGACGACACCTGCGAGAAGCTGTTCGAGGCGGCCGCGCAGGTCTTCGAAGACCAGGGAATTGGCGGCGCCAGCATCGAGACGATCGCGGCCGCGGCGGGCTTCACGCGCGGCGCGTTTTATTCGAACTTCAAGAGCAAGGACGAATTGATCATCGCCATGCTCGAAGATCACGTCGAGCATTCGATCCGGCGCAATCTCGACCTGCTCGCGCAGCACGACAACCTTGGCGACTTCCTTGAGGCGCTCCGGACGGCCGACCGCAGCCGGCAGGATCCGCTCGGCCGCTCGCCTCTCCTGCACATGGAGATGATCCTGTTCGTGGCGCGCGCCGAGAAGCGGCGGCCTGAACTCGCCAAGCGGTTGCGCGCGCGGCGCAAGCTGGTCGCCGACATCGTCAGGACGGCGCTGACGAAGTCCGGTCGGAGCGGCGCGCTCAATCCGGAATGGACCGGCGCCATCGTGCTGGCGCTGGAGGATGGCTTCCGGTTGCACCGCCTGATCGATCCCGAGACCACCCCGCAGGACAGTTTTCTGCGTGCGATCACCGACCTGCAGCGGGCGATGGGAATTTCCCCGGCCTGATTGCTGCAGCTACTCCGCCGCCTGCGCGTGAGCCCGATGCAACTGTCCGGCGACCGCCCGCACCTTTCCGGGCGCTGCCAGCCAGATCGTGATCGAACCGACGACACTGACCCCGATTCCGATCAGGAACGCGAGGTCGTAGTTACCATAGTGGTCGTGCAAAACGCCCGTCAGCCACGGCCCTGCGGCACCGCCAGCCAATGCGGCCAGCATGATCGTGCCAAAAATGCTGCCGAAATGCTTGCCCTGGAAAATCTCGGCGACGACGGGCCCCATGATGGACGTGACCCCGTAACCGAGCAGACCCTGTGCAGCGATCATGACGTAGACGAGCCCCAGCGAGGGATGGCGGCCGAGCGCGATCAGGGCCGCAAAGCAGATCGCAAACCCAAGCCCGCTGATGGTCCATATCCATTCGCGGCCGATACGATCCGACAAATGACCGAGCCAGATCTGGCCGGGAATTCCGAGAAGGCTCACGACGCCGAGCGCCCACGCCGCGACGGTCGGGGTGAACCCGATTTCCACCAGATACTTCGTCTGATGCACCTGAACCGCGTACCAGTCGTACAGGCCGCAAAACAATCCGAGCGCGAGCCACCAGAACCGCGAGGTCCGCACTGCGCGCGCCAGCGTCCACTCGATTGCAGCCCAGGCCGGATCGACCACATTGGAGACGGGAGCTGACGCCGCCGCGTGCACCTGATCTCCATCCGGCTCGAGCCCCATGTCCTCCGGACGCTTGCGCAACAGCAGATTGATGGGGCCAAGCACAAAAAGGACGAGAAGGCCAAGCACCCAGCAGGCCGTCCGCCAGCCGGCTTGTTCGATCAGGTGTTGCACCCATGGCAACAGCACGATCGACCCGATGCCGACTCCTGCGAATGCAATACCGATGGCGAGCCCGCGCCGCCGCACGAACCAGTTCGGCAGGAACAGGGATTGTCCGGAATAGCCGAGACAGATACTGCCGCCACCGACCAGCACGCCGATCGTCAGATATAAATGCCAGGGCTGTGTGGTCAAAGGCGCCAGCAGCAAGCCGCCCGCCATCAGGACTACGCCCAGTTCCATGACCGATCGCGGACCGAAGCGATCCATCATCCGCCCCATCAGGGGACTCATGATGCCCGAGACCAGAAATCCGAACGAGAATGCACCGGCGGTAACGCCACGCTCCCAATGGAATTCGTCGATGATGGGCGGAAACAGCAGTGAGAACGAGGTGCGCGCATTGACCCCGATTCCCATCGTCACGAACGTCACGGCAATGATCACCCAGCCGTAAAAAAAACGAAGGCGCATGGAT
>JBQCIZ010000138.1:0-7278 GCA_051953235.1 Nitrobacter sp.
AGAGCGCATGCGGGTCGGTTGCGGTTCGGCGACCATCGGCATGTTCGCCAAGCAATGGCAGGGCAAGGTCGATGAAGTCGTCGTGGTTGACGACCACATCACCGGCGTGTTGTCCGAGCATCAGGCCGGCAAGCTGCTCGATATTCCCGATACCGGGATCAAGATGAAGGGCCGCCGCTCGACCCCCGGACGGTATTTCCAGGTGGCAGACCCGGGGACGGGATGGGGCGGCACCAACATCGCCGATCCGCTCTCGATCCTCGGTCCGTTCAATCCGAAGGAGGCGCGGCCGGGTCTGCGGATGCTGATGGTGTCGACCACCGGCGAGCATGCAGCGTATTTCGAACTCGACGACTCCTTGAAGCCGGTCGAAAAGCCGATGCCGCCTGCGCTCCAGATGTCGGTGGAACGGATACAGGAAAACTGCGAACCGGCATTGTGCACGGTGCTGTTCATGGGCGGTGCGGGCGGATCGTTGCGCGCCGGCGTCACCGATAATCCGGTGCGGCTGACGCGCTCGGTCAAGGACGCGCTGACGTCGGTGACCTGCGGTGGCGCGCCGGTCTATGTGTGGCCCGGTGGCGGCATCACCTTCATGGTCGACGTGACGCGCGTTCCCGAGGGTGCGTTCGGCTATGTTCCGACGCCGGCGTTGGTCGCACCGATCGAATTCACGCTCAAGCTGTCGGATTACGCAGCACTTGGCGGTCATATGGACTATGTGCGGCCGCTGTCGTCGCTGAAAGACAACAACACCGAGGTGCGCCAGCCTCCGCCGCAACTGACCGAACCGAGGTCGCGCGCATGAGACGGCCCCCGCAGATCGGATGGCTCGCGGACGGCAGGCGATTGCACCTGCAGGATGGTCCGATCGATCTGATCGTGGAAGCGCATGGCGCTGCTGCTGATGTGCAGATGGCCTACGAGGCTGCGATAGGCCGGCTCACCGGGTTACTGGACGAACTCTGCGCCGAATTGCCTGAGTTGCGGCGGCAAGCACTTCCGGGTCCATGTTCCCTGGAGGGCGTTGTTGCGCAGCGTATGCATGCGGCAGTCGCCCCGTTCTGCGAGGATATGTTCATTACGCCGATGGCTGCGGTGGCGGGTGCCGTCGCCGAGGAAATTTTGAGCGCGATGACCAATTCCGCCCACCTGTCGCGTGCCTATGTCAACAACGGTGGCGACATCGCGCTACATCTTTCGCCGGGCGCGCAATTCACCGTCGGTCTGGTGGATCGTCCCGACAGGCCGACACTGATCGGCACGACGCGCATTGAAGCAGTCGATCCGTCGCGCGGCATCGCCACTAGCGGATGGCGCGGTCGCAGCTTTTCACTCGGCATTGCCGATGCCGTGACGGTTCTGGCAGCGACGGCATCGCAAGCAGACGCCGCGGCGACAGTGATTGCCAATGCCGTCGATCTGCCCGGACACCCCGGGATTGTCCGCATGCCCGCGAACGAACTCCAACCCGACAGCGATCTCGGCGCTCGTCTCGTCACGCGCGATGTCGGACCATTTTCGCGGAGCGAGATCGTGAGCGCGCTCGAATCTGGCGCCCACAAAGCCCGTGCATTGCTCGCCAACGGTTTGATCGACGGCGCGTCGCTGCATCTGCAGGGTGAAACCCTCACCATAGCGCTCAAGAACGTCGCACCGGACACGGCGCGGCGTCGCGTGCTGCCGGAGCGATCGCACGAGATGATGGACGCATGACGTGATGGGCAAGGAGTGTTCGCGATGGGTGCCGTGATCCGCAAGGTTGTGATTGTTGTCGAAGAGACCCGGATGGAGGCAGGCCGCGACGTTTCGCCGCCGACGCGCCGCGCGGCGGCAATTGCGGTTATCGAGAATCCGTTCGCGGGGAAATATGTCGAGGATCTTTCGCCGCTGATCGCCATTGGCGAAGAACTGGGTGACCTGCTGACCAAAAAGGCGGTGGCCGCGCTCGGCATCGATGGCAGCAAGGCGCAGAGCTACGGTAAGGCGGCGGCGGTCGGGGAAAACGGTGAGCTCGAGCATGCGGCAGCGATCTTGCATCCCAAGATGGGTACGCCGGTGCGCAAGGTTCTGAGCAAGGGCGCTGCGCTGATTCCGTCGTCGAAGAAGCGCGGAGCGATGGGGACCAGTCTGGGCATTCCGCTCGGCCACAAGGACGCAGCTTTCGTCCGCAGCCACTTCGACGGTATGGAGGTGCAGATCAATGACGCGCCGCGCGCCAACGAGATCATGGTGGCCGTGGCGGTCACCGACTCCGGCCGGCCGCTGGCGCGGGTCGGGGGTCTGACCGTCAATGAGATCAAGGGAGACGACGGACTGCGCTGACTGCGGCGTTCCGCAGTGGCGGTAAATGAAACTGTCCCGTAAAGAGGGATGGGACAGCAAACGACAGAGGGCAGCAGCTCTCGGTAACATTGGAGGAGTTTGGGATGCGACAAGGCAAGTGGTTCTTGAACGGCCTGCTGGCTGCGGGGCTGGGCGTCATGCTCGGCGGCACGGCAACGGGCGCCATGGCACAGGACGAGATCAAGATCGGCGAGATCAACAGCTACTCGTTGCTACCGGCCTTTACCGAGCCGTATCGCAAGGGTTGGCAACTCGCGGTCGAGGAGGTCAACGCCAAGGGCGGCATCAACGGCAAGAAGCTCGTCGTGATTTCGAAGGACGACGCGGGCAAACCGGCGGATGCGCAGACCGCTGCCAACGAGCTGGTCTCGAAGGAAGGCGTCGCCATGCTGGCGGGCACGTTCCTGTCCAATATCGGTCTCGCCGTCAGCGACTTCGCCAAGCAGAAGAAGGTGTTCTTCCTTGCGGCCGAGCCTTTGACCGACGCCATCACCTGGGAGAAGGGCAACAAGTACACCTTCCGCCTGCGCCCCTCGAACTACATGCAGGCCGCGATGCTGGTGGAAGAGGCTGCCAAGCTGCCCGCCAAGAAGTGGGCCACGGTTGCGCCGAACTACGAATACGGACAGTCGGCGGTCGGCGTCTTCAAGAAGCTGTTGTCGGCCAAGCGGCCCGACATCCAGTGGGTCGAGGCGCAGTGGCCGCCGCTCGGCAAGATCGACGCCGGTCCGGTGGTGCAGGCGCTGGCGCAGGCCAATCCGGACGCGATCCTGAACGTGGAGTTCGGCGGCGATCTCGTGAAGTTCGTTCGCGAGGGCAATACCCGCGGCCTGTTCAAGAACCGTGCAGTGGTGAGCTTCCTCACCGGCGAGCCGGAATATCTCGACGCGTTGAAGGACGAGGCGCCGACCGGCTGGATCGTCACGGGCTATCCCTGGTACGACATTAAGACGCCGGAGCACGCGGCCTTCCTGAAGGCCTATCAGGATAAGTACAAGGACTATCCGCGGCTCGGCTCGATCGTCGGCTACGAGACGATCAAGGCGGCAGCGGCGATCCTCGCCAAGGCCAACTCCACCGATCCGGAAAAGCTGATCGCAGCAGCCGAGGGCATCAAGCTGCCATCGCCGTTCGGCGAGATCACCTTCCGCAAGATCGATCATCAATCGACCCTCGGTGCCTTCGTGGGCAAGACCGCGCTCAAGGACGGCAAGGGCGTGATGGTGGATTCGGTCTATCGCAACGGCGCGGATTATCTGCCGAGCGATGCTGAAGTCGAAAAGCTTCGGCCCAAGGACTGACGTCATCTGCCGCGGGCGCAGTGCGTCCGCGGCATTCTTTTCCTTACGCGGATCGCAGATGGCCTTTTACGTCGTTCAGTTCCTGACCGGCCTTGCCAGTGCAGCCTCGCTGTTCCTGGTCGCGTCGGGCCTCTCGATCATTTTCGGTGTGACGCGGATCGTCAATTTCGCCCACGGCGCGTTCTATATGCTCGGCGCCTTTGTGGCCTATACGCTAACGGAGCGGTTGTCGGGTGCGCTCGGGTTCTGGGGCGGCATCGTGCTGGCGTCGCTTGCGGTCGCGGCGTTCGGCGTGCTGATCGAAATGATCCTGCTGCGGCGGATCTACCGGTCGCCCGAACTGTTCCAGTTGCTTGCGACATTCGGGCTGACACTGATGATCGAGGATCTCGTCGTCCTGATCTGGGGCCCCGACGATCTGCTTGGCCGCCGCGCGCCGGGCTTTCGCGGTGCGGTGGATTTCTTCGGCCAGCAGGTGCCGTCTTATGACCTGTTCCTGATCGTCCTCAGTCCGATTGTTCTCGGCGTCCTCTGGCTGCTGTTTCGGCGCACCCGATGGGGCGTGCTGGTCCGCGCCGCGACGCAGGACCGCGATATGGTGGCGGCGCTCGGTGTCAATCAGAAGTGGCTGTTCACCAGCGTGTTCGCGCTTGGCGTCTTCCTCGCCGCGTTCGGCGGCGCGCTGCGGATTCCGCGCGATGCCGCTAACCACGCCATGGATCTCAGCGTCATCGTCGACGTCTTCGTTGTGGTGGTGATCGGCGGTCTCGGCAGCATCATCGGCGCGTTTGTCGCGGCTGTGCTGGTGTCGGAGTTGAATGCGTTTGGCATTCTGATCTTTCCGAAGATTTCGATCATTCTCGTGTTTCTGGTGATGGCCGTGGTGCTGATCGTGCGGCCGTGGGGCCTGTTCGGAAAACCGGAGGCGCCCGCGCGCAAGACGCCGGGCCTGACGGTGCAGCCGTGGCGTCCGTTGAGCATAAATGAGCGCCTTGCGATGATCGGTGTCCTGGTGGTCGCGGCAGCCTTGCCCTTGTTCGGCGGCACCTACGTGCTGACAGTTGCCTCCGAGATCGCGATCTTCGTCATCTTCGCCGCAAGCTTGCATTTCCTGATGTCGGTGGGCGGCCTGGCTTCGTTTGGGCACGCCGCCTACTTCGGCCTCGGCGCCTACGGCGTCGCGTTTCTTGCCAAGATGGCCGGTCTGCCGATGATTGTTTGCCTGCTCATCGGGCCGCTGCTCGGCCTGCTTGGTGCGGCCGTGTTCGGCTTTTTCGCCGTGCAACTCTCCGGCGTCTATTTTGCCATGCTGACGCTAGCCTTCGCGCAGATCGTCTGGTCGATCGCGTTCCAGTGGGTCAGTGTCACCGGCGGCGACAATGGCATTCTTGGCGTTTGGCCGGCAGCCTGGGCCTCGGGCGCGGCTGCGTTCTACTGGCTCTCGCTCGGCATCGCGGTGCTCGTTGTGGCCGCGCTTCGAGCCATGACGTTTTCGCCGTTCGGTTACGCGCTGCGGGCGACCCGCGATTCCGCGCTGCGCAGCGAAGCGATCGGCATCGACAACAAGCGCATTCAGTGGACCGCATTCGTGATCGCCGGCACGGCCGCGGGAATCGGCGGTGCGCTGTTCGCGTTTCTCAAGGGCAGCGTATTTCCCGATAACGTCGGCATCTCGCTCTCGGTCGATGCGCTGGTCATGGTGCTGCTCGGCGGCGTCGAAACCGTTTCGGGCGCGGTCGTGGGCGCGATCGTCTACAAGGCGCTTAATATCTGGCTGGTCAGTCATACCGATCTGTCCAAACTCGTGCTCGGCGCGGTGATCGTGCTGATTGTGGTGGCGATGCCCAAAGGCATCGTCGGCATGATCGAGACGCTTCAGGCGCGGCGCGGCCGGTCAACCAAGTCCGCCATGCTGGCCTCACGTGTCGAGAGTGCCGAATGAGTGCCGCACCTGTCCTGCTTGCCGTCGAAGGCCTCACCAAATCCTATGGCGGGGTGCATGCGGTTCGTGATGTATCGTTCTCGCTCCGTGCAGGAGAGATTCTGGCGCTGATCGGGCCGAACGGCGCGGGCAAAAGCACGTGCTTCAATATGCTCAACGGGCAGGTCACGCCCGGCAGCGGCCGGGTGCGGTTGCTGGGTCGCGACACCACCGGCGAGAAACCGCGTGCGATCTGGCGGCTCGGTGTCGGCCGCACGTTCCAGATCACGGCGACCTTCGCCACCATGACGGTGCGGGAGAACGTTCAGGTCGCGCTGGTCTCGCATCATTCCCAGTTGTTCAACATGTGGTCGTCGGCGCCGAAACTGGCGCGCGACGAGGCGGAGCGATTGCTCGATCTCGTCGGCATGAACGGCTACGCGGACCGACCTTGCGGTGAACTTGCCTATGGCGATCTCAAGCGGCTGGAACTGGCGATAGCGCTCGCCAATCAGCCAAAGCTCCTCCTGATGGATGAGCCGACAGCCGGCATGGCGCCGCGCGAGCGCGTCGAATTGATGCGGCTGACCGCGCGGATCGCGCGCGAGCAGTCAATTGGCGTTCTCTTCACCGAGCACGACATGGATGTGGTGTTCGAGCATGCCGATCGTATCCTGGTGCTCAATCGTGGCAGCCTGATCGCGGAAGGCGTTCCGGAAGAGGTGCGGCGCGATCCGCAGGTGCGCGCGATCTATCTCGGCGAAGGCCTGGTCTACGATGCGCGCCATCGCGATGGAGCGCCGGCATGAAGCTCTCGGTTCAGGGGCTCAACAGCTTTTACGGGCCGGCGCATATCCTGTTCGATGTGGCGCTTGAGGTCGGCAATGGCGAGGTGGTGGCGCTGCTTGGCCGCAACGGGGCCGGAAAATCGACCACCTTTCGCTCCATCGTCGGACTGGTCGAACAGCGCGAAGGGCAGATCGTGTTCGAGGGCAGGGATGTTTCCACCGCGCCGACCCATGCCATCGTGCGCAGCGGGCTCGGTTATGTACCCGAGGAGCGCCGCATCTTCACTGACCTTACCGTGGAAGAGAATCTCGAGGTCGGCCGCCAGCCGCCGCGCCCCAATGCGCCGCAGTGGACACGGGACAAGCTGTTCGAACTGTTTCCCAATCTCGGCGAAATGCGCAATCGTCCGGGCGGCCGCATGAGTGGCGGCGAACAGCAGATGTTGACGATTGCGCGCACCTTGATGGGCAATCCTTCGCTGGTGCTGCTGGACGAGCCGTCGGAGGGATTGTCGCCGAAGATCGTCGAGCAGATGGTCGAGGCGATCATGACCATGAAGAAGGAAGGCGTCAGTATCGTCGTGTCGGAGCAGAATCTGCATTTCGCCAATCTGATCTCCGACCGCGCCTACATCATCGAACGTGGCCGCATCTGTTTCAGCGGCACCATGAAAGAGCTCGAATCGCGTCCTGATATCCGCGATGCGCATCTGGCGGTATAGCTGGCGCGATTTGATCGCAGGGGGACTGACATGGCCAAGGCGCCGTCCGCGAAGGCAGCCGTTTCGAGCAAGGGTGCTTCGTCGAAGCGGAATTCGAAATCGTCCTACATCCTGGATGAGCAGGTTGGCTTCATCCTTCGTCAGGTTTCACAGCGTCATTCGGCGATTTTCGCCAATGCGATCGGCAACAATCTGACGCC
>JBQCIZ010000139.1:0-2570 GCA_051953235.1 Nitrobacter sp.
CGCACCATCTCCATGACGTTCGTGATCGGCGCGGCGCTCGCCGCCGTCGCTGGCATCATGTACCTGCTCTATTACGGCCTCGTCGATTTCTACATGGGCTTTGTCGCCGGCATCAAAGCCTTCACCGCCGCGGTGCTCGGCGGCATCGGTTCGCTGCCTGGCGCGATGCTCGGCGGTCTCGCGATCGGGCTGATCGAGACCTTCTGGTCTGCCTACTTCTCGATCGAATACAAGGACGTCGCGGCGTTCTCGATTCTGATCGTGGTGCTGATTTTCATGCCGACCGGCCTACTTGGCCGCCCTGAAGTCGAAAAAGTCTGACAGGCCGCGACGTGACAGCGCCCGCTTCACCTCAATTGCCTGCGACGCGCGGCTCCGAAATTGCATTCATTTTGAAGAAAGCCTTCATCAGCGCCTGCGTCGCGCTGATCCTGTTTTCGCTGATGATTGGCATCCGTACGCTGCCGAACGAAAGCGGGCAACTGACCTACGTCACCCGCTTCCCACAACTCGCCGCAATGGTCGCGATCGTATTCGGTGGCAGCATCGTCGTCGAACTGTTGCGGCTGTGGTGGGGCCCCGTCGATACGGCGCGGGTCATCCCTCCGCCGGTGCAGACCGCACTCGACCTTGGTCGCCGCCTGATTGCGCCCGCGCTATTGATCTTCGCGCTGCTGGTGCCGGTGATCTTTTATCAGCAACGCTACATCCTCGATCTCGCGATCCTGGTGCTGACCTATGTGATGCTCGGCTGGGGCTTGAACGTCGTGGTCGGCCTCGCCGGTCTGCTCGACCTCGGCTATGTCGCGTTCTACGCCGTCGGTGCATACTCCTATGCGCTGCTCGCCACCACCTTCGGCCTCGGCTTCTGGGAATGCCTGCCGCTCGCTGGCCTGCTCGCCGCGTGCTGGGGCGTGATGCTCGGCTTTCCGGTGCTGCGGCTGCGCGGCGACTATCTCGCCATCGTCACGCTGGCGTTCGGCGAGATCATCCGCCTCGTCATCATCAACTGGCAGGATCTGACCGGTGGCCCCAACGGCATCAGCGGCATTCCGCGCCCCACGTTCTTCGGCATTCCGCTCGTTCCCGGTGACAACGGCTTCGCCGCCAAACTCGGGATTCCGTTCTCGCCGACCCACCGCATCGTATTCCTGTTCTACCTGATCCTGGCGCTGGCGCTTCTCACCAACTGGGTGACCATCCGCCTGCGCCGTCTTCCCATCGGCCGTGCATGGGAAGCACTGCGCGAGGACGAGGTCGCCTGCCGCGCGCTCGGCATCAACACCACGACGACCAAACTGACGGCATTCGCCACCGGCGCGATGTTCGGCGGCTTTGCCGGCGCCTTCTTCGCCACACGGCAGGGCTTCATCAGTCCAGAGTCCTTCACCTTCCAGGAGTCGGCGCTGGTGCTCGCGA
The DNA here is from genome assembly GCA_051953235.1 of Nitrobacter sp. Classification (GTDB taxonomy): domain Bacteria; phylum Pseudomonadota; class Alphaproteobacteria; order Rhizobiales; family Xanthobacteraceae; genus Nitrobacter. The sequence goes on from JBQCIZ010000139.1 coordinate 1,420, forward strand.
TAGTCGTACTCGGCGGCATGGGCTCGCAGCTCGGCGTCGCACTGGCGGCGTTCGCCATGATCGGCGGCTTCGAACTGTTCCGCGGCTTCGATCAATACCGCATGTTGGTGTTCGGCATCGCCATGGTGCTTCTGATGATCTGGCGGCCGCGCGGCCTGATCGGCCATCGCGCCCCGACTGTCTTTCTCGAACATAACCGCGCGATATCGGCCGACCTCGTCAAGGAAGGGCGCGGATGAGCGGCAACGACATCCTCACCGTCGAGCACCTGTCGATGCGTTTTGGCGGCATCGTCGCCGTCAACGACCTGTCGTTCACCGCGCAGCGCAACCGGATTACCGCGCTGATCGGTCCGAATGGCGCTGGCAAGACCACGGTCTTCAACTGCATCACCGGGTTCTACAAGCCGACTGAGGGATCGATCCGTCTGACGCGCGAGGATGGCGGCTTCCGTCAGCTCGAGCGGCTCAACGATTTCCGGATTTCCAAGCTCGCGAAGGTCGCCCGCACGTTCCAGAACATCCGCCTGTTTCCGGGCATGACGGCGCTGGAAAACCTGATGGTCGCCCAGCACAACGCGCTGATGCGCGCCTCGGGCTTCACGCTGCTCGGACTGCTCGGCTTTCCGACCTGGCGCGCGGCCGAACGCGACGCCATCGAGCGGGCGCGATCCTGGCTCGACCGCATCGGCTTGCTCGAGCGCGCCGACGATGCCGCGGGCAATCTGCCCTATGGCGATCAGCGCCGCCTCGAGATCGCGCGTGCGATGTGCACCGAGCCCGACCTGCTCTGCCTCGACGAACCCGCCGCAGGTCTGAATGCGCGCGAAAGCGCGGCACTGAATGAATTGCTGCTGGCAATCCGCAACGACTACGGCACCTCCATCCTGTTGATCGAGCATGACATGTCGGTCGTGATGGAGATTTCCGATCACATCGTGGTGCTGGACTACGGCGTCAAGATCGCCGACGGCGCGCCGCGCGCGATCCGCGACGATCCCAAGGTGATCGCGGCCTATCTCGGCACCGGCGACGGCGAGGAAATCGTGGCGGAGGGCGTCTCGTGAACGCCGCCGATACGCCCCTCCTCGCGGTGCGCGGCCTACGCGCCTCCTACGGCAAGATCGAGGCGCTGAAGGGCATCGACATCGA
>JBQCIZ010000140.1:0-2505 GCA_051953235.1 Nitrobacter sp.
AGGATCCTGTCTCTTGGCGAACAGCAGCGTCTCGGTCTTGCGCGTGCGCTGCTGCACCGTCCGGATTACCTTTTTCTCGATGAGGCCACGGCCTCTCTCGACGAGCCGTCCGAAACCGCACTGTATCGCCTGATCGCGGAGAAACTGCCCGCGACGACTGTCGTCTCGATCGGCCATCGCAATACGCTCGAGGCCTTCCATCAGGACAAGGTGGTACTCGAACCGGCCGACGACCGGTTTGCGATTCACAGCGTGAAAGAGCCTGCGCGCGCAGCCACCTGAACGACAAAAGGGCGGCGGATCGCTCCGCCGCCCTTCCGCTTCCTGGAGGGAAGAAGACCTACTTCAGACTGGTCATCGCCGTCAGGTCAGCCGACAGTTTGGCGATAAAGGTCGAGCCGCACCAGTTGGAGCCCGCGCCGCTCGGATTGATGTTGGTGAAGTTGCCGTTGAGCGGCGCCCTGAAATCCGAAGTGAAGGCATTGCAGTCGCCCTTCGACAAATCGCTGTCGGAGTAGCGCAGATCCAGCGTGAACACCTTGTAGGTGAAGCCGATGCCGATGTTCCAGGTGTTGTAGTCGGCGTACTTGATGCCGTTCGGGAATGGACCGGCGAAACCGGCCGCAGCAATGCCGGTGCCGTAGAAGGAATCCGAGGTCCCGAGCCACTGACGGCCGAACTCACCCGATACATACATGCCGATGCCGCTGCTGCCGAACGTGGTGCCGGGCGCGGTGTACTTGGCCGTGATCGAGGAGTAGTTGCCCCAGGCGCCGGTGTTCAGGAAATTCGGCGAGTAGTATTCGTTGAGGCCGACCGCCCAGTTGTCGTTGATGGTGTAGTTCACCTTGCCGTAGGCTTCGAAGAAGCTGACGTCCTTCTTCATGACGTTGCCGTTGAGGAGAGCATTCGTCGCGCACTCCGAGCTCAGCGGATTGCCTGCCGTATCGGCCGCCGCGCCGTAGTAACAGGTGCCGCCCGGATACAGATAACCCCAGACGCCGAAGTCGAAGGCAAACGCGCCGAAGGTCGGCCGGATGCCGCCGTAGATATCGACTTCCGCCGCCGCGCGGTTGGCGAAGGAAATGCTCTCATAGGACGAGCCGACGTAGAGCTGCAGATCCTTGGTGACGTTGTAGCGGGGCTCGAAATAGGCGGTCACCGACGGTTTATGGTTCGACTGGGTCACCCCGCGGAACACATAGTCGCTCATGATGCCGGCGCCGAATGCAATGTCCCACGGATCGAAAGCGACCGGCGGAGGCGCCTTGTAGGCCTTCGCCGCCATATCCGCCGCGAACGCCGAACTCGCCGTCATGGCCAGCGCGGTTGCCACCAAAATCATTTTCTTCATGAGGATCCCCATCCGTTTAAGGTCAGCCCGATCGCGAACGCCGTTGAGGCCAGCGGGACTCGACAGCAGCGAACGCCTTTCGTTGCTTCACTCTGAGGTCCAAAGGGGGAAACGGAGAAGCCGAAATGGCGAGCATTTGCTGCCTTTTTGGGCGTTCCCGCCCGTTCAAGGCCAGTCCAGATCACGTTGTCCGCCGGTGTTGCAAAATATCATCACCCACGATCAGGCGCGGACCGCGGAGCCTGGAGCCAACAGAAGACGATGCGGTTCGCTGAGACGCAGCGTTCGGCAGGCCTTGCGCCATTGCGGGATCGAACTCCTGCGGCAACGGGTGACCGGCAAGAAAAAGGGCCGCAGCGTTGCTGCGGCCCGAGCTCGAGAACTTGATAAGGACGGCGCGCGATCAGCGCCTAGTTGCTGTCGCCGCCCGAACCGGATCCATGCGAATGATCCGCAGCATGGTCCGTATGGCTGAAGGAGGGCGCGGGAGCCGCAGGCTCGGGCATGGCCCAGCTTGACGCCGAAGCCGGAGCGGCAGCCGGTGCAGCGGGCGCCGGTGCGGCGGGCTTCGGGGCAGCCTTTTTCGCAGGAGCCCGCTTCGCGGCTGCTTTCTTGGCCGGCGCCTTGCGCTTGGCCGCAGCCTTCTTCGGCGCAGATTTTTTGGCGGCTTTCCTGGCCGATTTTTTCGCGGCCTTCTTCCTGGAAGCCTTCTTTTTCGAAGACTTCTTCGCGGATTTTTTCGCGGCCTTCTTCGCCGATTTCTTTCCGGCTTTCTTCTTCGCCGCGGCGACCTTCTTCTTGGCCTTTTTGGCCTTCTTGCTCTTCGCCTTCTTGGATTTCTTAGCCATCGTCGTCCTCCTGTTGCCGCCGATCAAAAAGCCATCCGCCCTTTCGGCGGACTGCGCATGGCGCGGAGCACCGAAAGATCAGTTCAATCCTGGCCGGGGGCCGCCTGTCGCCCAGTCGAGAAGTTCAATTGTGTGAACAACAGGGACCGACGTTCCACCGGCAATCTGAACCATGCACCCGATATTGCCGGCGGCGATCATGTCTGGCTTGACGCTCGCGATGTTGGCGATTTTCCGATCGCGCAATCTGTTCGCAATGTCAGGCTGGAGAATGTTGTACGTCCCCGCCGAACCGCAACACAA
>JBQCIZ010000141.1:0-8722 GCA_051953235.1 Nitrobacter sp.
CGACAGGAACGAGGTGGACTTACCCACGGTCAAGGCGATGTCACGGCGTATGGGTCCCGGCTCGCGCGCAAGATGCGCTTGGCCGGGACGACATCACTTCGGATGGATGTCTGGAGCTTTCTACGCCACGTGGTCGAGTTCGCGCTCGTCACCGGCCGCATCGGTCTTTGGATGCAGCGGCACCTGTTCGACGCGCAGATAGTGCTCCGTGATGGTGATGCGCTCGACCGTGATTATTTCTTCAGCGAAAATCGGCGCCGGCGTGTCAGGCGTTTCAGGAACGAGTGGCGGCGCGTCGACGGCGACTTGAAACGGATCGAGCGCGCCCGCCACCTCCGGGAGCGGCTTCTGCTTGTCGGCCCAGTGCAGCGAGAGATAGTCGAAGCCGTTCACGATAGTCGGCTTGACGATCTCGAAATAGGGCGAGATGTCGAAATCGCGCGGCATGTACAGCGAGGAATCGCGGATGTGCAGAATCTCGCGGCGCGCCTTGCGGCTGGGCGCGCGGGTGATCTTCGGCAGGATCGGATAGCGCACGGCGCCGAACGCCTGCGCGATCAGGGCAGAGCAGATGATCTTGGTCGGATCGCCGGAGCCGAATGCGATCATGCGCCGCCGCCAGCGCTGCGGCACCGGCAACGGAATGAGATAGCGCATCAGGTCGATGATGTTCTTGGTGTCGTAGCCGAAGCCGATCCGGTTGATGGCGTAGCGGCACACGGTGACGCGATCCTCGAACGAGAGTCCGACCGGCCGGCACAGCCGCGTGTGATACGGAAAATATTTCGACAGCGGCGCGGAGGTGACGCCCTCGCCGATATTGGCCTCGATCAGCACATGCGGTTCGCCGTCAGGCTCGCTCGCGCCGTCGATCGGGCCGACATAAAGCGCGGCATGCGACCACGTCGATTGCGTAAGGTACTTGATGATGCCGGAGATGCGGCTGTTGCCCTCGACCAGAAGGACATCGCCTTCCTGGATGATGCCGCGCAGATGTTCGGGATCGCTCGGCGTGAACGGCTCGTAGCCCGGCACTTCCTTCTGAAGGTAGCCCGCAATCCATTTTCCGACCGTATCGAGCACGAGGCCCATGGCAGTCACTCCCCGCGGTTCGTCCTGACCGCTTTTTTCCCAGTCCTTATCATGGTCGAAAGCCATTGCAATTTAGTTCATGCCGATGGTTGCTCAATTACGCTTGATTCACCATGACGGTTGCCGCAAGTGCTTTGATGCGGCAAGTTCGTGAGACGTTCCCGCATTTTTCAAAGCTTCGGAAACCATGCCATGAGAATGACGCGCCGTGAGTTTCTGTCGGCGTCTGCCGCGTTCGCGGCAACTGCGGGGATCGGCACCGCGTCTGCCGCGCCCCTGCCGCGCGAAGCCGATGTCGTGGTGATTGGCGCGGGAGCCGCGGGTATCGCGGCGGCGCGGCGGATTCTGGCGGCCAACCGCAAGGTGATCGTGCTGGAAGCGTCGGACCGGATCGGCGGCCGCTGCCTCACCGACAGCAAGGCCTTCGATGTGCCGTTCGATCGTGGCGCGCACTGGCTTTACAATCCCGATACCAATCCGATGGTGAAGCTCGCACGCGGCGCGGGCATCGATGTCTACAGCGCATCGCCGGGCCAGAAAATTCGCATCGGCCGCCGCAATGCGCGCGCCGGCGAGACCGAGCAATTTCTCGCCACGCTGGTGCGCGCGAGACGCGCCATCGACGAGGCCGCGCGCGGCAGGGCCGATGTCTCCTGCGCAGCGGTCTTGCCCAACGATCTCGACGTCTGGGCCGGCACCATCGACTTCGTGCTCGGTGCCAGCGCCACGGGCAAGGATCTGAAAGATCTTTCCGTGATGGATCGGGTACGCGCGCCGGAGCGCAACACCGCGATTGGCTGCAGGCAGGGTTTTGGCACGCTGCTCGCCAAGCTCGGCGAGGGCCTGCCAGTGAGCGTTGCGACGCCTGCGAACCGGGTCGTCTGGAGCGGCCGCGACATCGGCGTCGAAACGCCGGCCGGGCGCATCAACGCGCGTGCGATCGTCGTCACGGTATCGAGCAACGTGCTGGCGTCGGGCAACATCCGCTTCACGCCCGATCTGCCGAAGCGGCAGCTCGATGCCGCAGCGAAGCTCTCGCTCGGCAGCTATGACCGCATCGCGCTGTGGCTGCCGAAAAACCCGCTGGGGCTCGGCCCCAACGAAACCATGATCGAGCAGAGCCGTGACGGCAAAACTGCGCTGCTGCTTGCCAATACCAATGGATCGTCGCTGTGCACCGTCGATGTCGCCGGCAGCTTTGGCCGCGCGCTCTCGGCGCAAGGCGAGGGCGCGATGATCGCGTTCGCAACGGAATGGCTGACGACGTTGTTTGGGAGCGATATCGCCGCCGCGGTGAAGCGGTCGGCCGCGACACGCTGGAACGCCGCGCCCCATGTGCTCGGTGCGATGTCGGCGGCCGAGCCTGGCGGACAGCCGTCGCGCAGGGTGTTGATGGAGCCGCTGGGCAGTCTGTTCTTCGCGGGCGAGGCCGCGCACGAGACACTGTGGGGCACGGTCGATGGCGCCTGGGAGAGCGGCGAACGTGCTGCGGACGCGGTGCTGCGCAAGATCGGCGCGATCAGGGACGCCGAGCCGGTGGTGCCGCGCAAGAAGTCACGCAGCAGGAGGCGGCACTGAGAGCAAGGTCGTCATCCTGAGGTGCTCGCGGCAACGCCGCGAGCCTCGAAGGATGATTCGCGACAACACCCTTCGAGGCTCGCCGCCCATGCGGCTCGCACCTCAGGGGGACGTTCCCGTTAGGTGACTGCGGTGTTCCCCTACACCGGCAGCGTGATTTCCATCAGATCCTTGGCAACGATGGCCTTGCCGTCGAAATGCTTCCGCACCCCTTCGAGCCACTGGTCGTCGGTGATGGAATCGATGTCGCCGGGCACGAGATGGCTGAGCACCAGGAGCTTCGGCTTGGCAATCGCGGCGATGCGGCCGATGTCCTCGGTCGTCGTGTGCGCCGCGAGCAGATGTTTCCTGAGGGTCGCGCCGTTCGTCACCCGCTTCATGATGCCGTCGATGCCGGGCACATACAGCGCCTCATGCACCAGCACGTCGCAGCCCTTGGCGAATTCGCCGAGCTTCGGGTTGTACTCGGTGTCGCTGGAGAACACGATCGTTCCGTCCGCGGTCTCGAACTTGTAGGCGAAATTGTCCATGATCGGCGGATGCGGCGTGCGGAACGCGGTGATGGTGACGTCGTCGGTCTTCAGCACCACGCCGTCGGCATCGATGTCCTTGGCGATCAGCAGCTTGCGCAGGTCGGGCCGGCCTTCGTCGGCAATGCGCGTCTCGATGTCGAACTTGTTCACCTCCCAATAGGCTTTCGTCATCGCTTCGGTGCCCTTGGGACCGAACGAATGGATCGGCGTTTTCAGCCCGGTCGCCCAGGCGTTATAGGCGAGGTTGCCGTATTCGAGATCGTGATCCGAATGCAGATGGCTGAGCAGGATGTATTTGATCGAGTGCAGCGGGACTTTCGCGGCCGCGAGTTGATGACTGACACCCATGCCGCAATCGAGCACGATCGGCGTGTTGTTCACCACAACCAGATTGGCAGGATTTGATCGGCCAACGCCGACACGCGGGCCGCCCTTGGTGCCGAGGAAAACAATGCGCGTGCGCGGCTTGGTGGACGCTTGCGCGAATGCCGCCGCTCCCGTGAGTGACGTCAGTCCGCCCGCTGCGGTGAGCTTGAGAAAATCACGACGTTTCAACATGTGAACCTCCCTCCCGTGTTGTGCATTGGTTGCGTGCAGCAGCAGCTAAATGCCGCGCGCAATCATCTGCAACAGGGAAAATGGACTAACGCAGCCAGCCGTCGAACAGGGGAAGACTGATAAGCGCGGAGGCCGCGATCATCGCATAGCAAATTCGGCGGAAGCTGGTTTCACTTGCGAAACCGAACATGTGCGCCCCGATCCACAGCCCCACGCCGAACACCGGCCCCGTGATCACGGCGAGACCGACGATCTGCAGCGTGAACAGGCCGCCGAACAGGTAGCTCGCGAGAATGATGAGATCGGAGACGGCGAAGTAGAGAATGACGCTGGCACGGATCACAGCCGGTGTCGTTGCGTCACGCAACCAGTACATCACGATCGGCGGCCCGCTGACCTGCGCGACGCCGCCGAAAAATCCGGCGACCGCGCCGACGATCGCAGTCAGCGGCGCGGTCGGTGGATACGGGTAGCGCCAGCCCGCCATCATCAACGCCAGCAGCGGCACGATCAGGCCGACGATCAGCCAGCGCACGGTGAGCGGGTCGGCGTGCAGCAGGAACAGCGCGCCGAGCGGAATGCCGATCAGCGAGCCGACCATCATGATCGCGACCTCGCGCCTGTTGGCGATGCGCGCCGCGCCCGGCACGAGGCCTACGGCCGCGATCATTTCGATGATCAGCATCAGGGGCGATGCGGCCTTGGCGCCGATCATGGCGCTTGCGAGCGGCATGAAGATCAGCGCCGAGCCGAAACCGGAGAAGCCGCGGCCGAGACCCGACGCGAAAGCGGTCGCCAGCAGCGCGAGGACGACCGAAAGGCTGAGATCGGCGGGAATAAGGTCAGCGAAATGCAACGAAGTCTGCCCCACTGTCATTGCGAGCGAAGCGAAGCAATCCAGGTAACGGGAAGAGGCTGGATTGCTTCGTCGCTAGCGCTCCTCGCAATGACGGGATGCGGACGTTATCCCCGCAACACGCCGCCGGTTTTCTTCGTGACCTCGGCGACGATCTTCGCCGCCACCGCGTCGATTTCCTGATCGGTCAGGGTTTTCTCACGCGGCTGCAGTGTGACGGCGATGGCGACCGACTTCTTGTCGGGGTCGATGCCCTTGCCCTCGTAGATGTCGAACACGGTCACGCCGGAGATCAGCTTCTTGTCCACGCCCTGCGCCGCGCGCACGATGTCGCCGGCCTTGACGCCGCGGCCGACGATGAAGGCGAAGTCGCGCGACACCGGCTGGAACGCCGACAGGTCCAGCACCGGCTTGGCGCGGGTGGCCTTCTGCTTGCCGTCCGGGATCTTGTCCAGAATCACCTCGAATGCCAGCAGCGGACCGTCGGCCTTCAGCGCCTCGAGCGCGCGCGGATGCAACTCGCCGAAATAGCCGAGCACGTTTTGCGGCCCGATCTGGATCGCAGCGGAACGGCCCGGATGCAGCCACGCCGGAAAGTTCTTCGATTCGCCGCTGGCGGCGACCTGCAGGGCCTGCACCGGCGCGCCGGCGGCTGCCAGCACCGCGAAGGCATCGGCCTTGACATCGAGCGCATCGGCGAAGGCTGACCCGGACCAGTGCCGGCCGAGTCCCCCCGATGATGCGACGCCACGACGAACGCCCGATGCGGCGGTGACCTGATCCTGCGGGCGGTCGCCCTTGAAAATCTGTCCGACTTCGAACAGCGCGACATCGGCAAAGCCGCGGTCGGCATTGGCCTGCGCGGTGGCGACCAGACCCGGCAATAGGCTCGGCCGCATGTCGGAGAGATCGGACGCAATGGGATTGGCGAGCGCCAGTTCCTTTTGCCCGCCGCCGAACAGCTCGGCCTGCGGCTTGGCGATGAACGACCACGTCACGGCCTCGACCATGCCGCGGGCGGCCAGCGCACGCCGCGCCCGTCGCGTGCGCGACTGGATCGGTGTCAGCACCGGCTTGCGCGGCGCGTCGCCGCGATCGAACGGCGTCATCGGCACCTTGTCGACGCCGACGATGCGCACCAGCTCCTCGACGATGTCGGCCTTGCCTTGAACGTCGGTGCGCCACGAGGGAATCGCAACCTTCACCGTGGGGCCGTTGCCGGCCACCATGAAGCCGAGATGTCCGAGGATGCGGCGCATCTCCACCAGCGGCACGTCGATGGCCGCGAGGCGCCGGGTTTCGCTCAGCGGGAAATCAATCACGCGGTCGTCCGGCAGCGCCCGGCCGACCACGATATTCTCGGACGGCGAGCCGCCGCACAGCTCCATCACCAGTCTGGTCGCCATTTCGAGCCCGGGCACCATGAAGGCGGGATCGACGCCGCGCTCGAAGCGATAGCGTGCGTCGGAGTTGATGCCGAGCTTGCGGCCGGTTTGCGCGATGTTGATCTCGTTCCACAGCGCCGATTCGATCAGCACGTCCGTGGTGTTTTCATCGCAGCCGGATTCCTCGCCGCCCATGATGCCGGCCAGCGACTCGACGCCCTTGTCGTCGGCGATGACGCAGATGTTCGGATCGAGCGTGTAAGTGCGGCCGTCGAGCGCCAGCAGCGCCTCGCCGTCGCGAGCATGCCGCACGGTGAGATGGCCGTGCACCTTCTTCGCATCGAACACGTGCAGCGGGCGAGCGCGGTCGTAGGTCATGAAATTGGTGATGTCGACCAGCGCGTTGATCGGGCGCAGGCCGATCGAGGTCAGCCGCTTCTGGAGCCACTCGGGGGAGGGGCCATTCTTCACGCCGCGGACGAGACGCAACGCGAAGCCCGGGCACAGCGAAGCATCCTCCACCGTCACCTGTACCGGGCAGGGGAACTCGCCCTTGACCGGCTTGATGGTCGGATCCTTGAACTTGCCCATGTCGGCGGCCGAGAGATCGCGCGCGATGCCGTGCACGCCGGTGCAGTCCTGGCGGTTCGGCGTCAGATTGATCTCGATGACGGGATCGCCGAGCCCCGCCCATTCGGCGTAGCCCTTGCCGATCGGCGCATCCTCAGGCAGCTCGATGATGCCGTCGTGATCGTCGGAGATTTCAAGTTCGGCGGCCGAGCACAGCATGCCGCGGCTCTCGACGCCGCGGATGTTGCCGATGCCGAGCGTGATGTTCTTGCCTGGAATGTAGGTGCCGGGCGGTGCGAACACGCTGACGAGGCCGGTGCGTGCGTTCGGCGCGCCGCACACCACCTGGATATGCGCGGGCTCGCCCTTGTCGTTGGTCTCGCCGGTATCGACCATGCAGAGCCGCAGGCGATCCGCGTTCGGATGCTGCACGGCAGAGACGACGCGCGCGATGGTGTAGGGCGCGAGCGCCTTCGCCTTGTCCTCGATGTGCTCGACCTCGAGCCCGATCATGGTGAGCTTGTCGGCGAGCTTTTCCAGTGGCTCGTCGGTCTCGAGATGCTCTTTCAGCCAGGAGAGGGTGAATTTCATGAGGTCACACGATTGTCAGCGAAGACTTCAACCAGGCGAAACCGCTCGCACATCAGCATCATGTCGTCGCTGAAACGTCCAAGCCGGGTGAAGTAATTGCGATGGGCCTCGCGCCAGTATGCAAGGCTGCGATCGCCTTCGCTTTCGTCATAAGCGAATTGCGCGTCGACCTCGTTGTAACGACGGTACGTCACCTCGGTGGTCTCGATCACGCAGCGCGGCCGGCCGCTTCCGTCCAGCACGATCCAGCGTTCTCCGGGCGAGGACGTGTTCGGTTCGTCCTCGGTGCTGCAGGTCGCGGTTTTGACGCCCTGCACGACGAGATCGAGCAGGCGGTCGGCAAGTGCCGGGCTGTCGCCGTACGAGAACGTGCGCAGGCTTCGGTATTGTTCTGGAACAAAATCGTTCACGAACTCAACCCTCCTGCCAGCGTCGGGATCTCGATCGGCTTGAAGCCATAGTGGTTGAGCCAGCGCACATCGCCATCGAACAGTTGGCGCAAATCCGGCATGCCGTATTTCAGCATGGCGATGCGGTCGATGCCCATGCCCCAGGCAAAACCCTGATAGACCTCGGGGTCGAGATCGCACAGTTTCAGCACGTTCGGATGCACCATGCCGCAGCCGAGAATCTCCAGCCAGTCCTCGCCCTCGCCGAAGCGGATCTCGTTCTTGTCGCGGCGGCACTGGATGTCGACTTCCAGCGACGGCTCCGTGAACGGGAAGAACGACGGGCGGAAGCGCATGTTGACGTTGTCGACCTCGAAGAACGCCTTGCAGAACTCGTGCAGGATCCATTTGAGGTGACCGAGATGCGACGACTTGTCGATCACGAGCCCCTCGACCTGATGGAACATCGGCGTGTGGGTCTGATCGGAATCGCTGCGATAGGTGCGGCCGGGGCAGATCACGCGGATCGGCGGCTTCTGGCTCAGCATGGTGCGCACCTGCACCGGCGAGGTGTGCGTGCGCAACAGCAGCCGCGAGCCGTCGTCCTTCGGATTGAAGTAGAAGGTGTCGTGCATCTCGCGCGCCGGATGGCCTTCCGGGAAATTCAGCCGCGTGAAGTTGTAGTCGTCGGTCTCGATGTCCGGACCTTCGGCGACCGCGAAGCCCATATCGGCGAAGATCGTGGTGACTTCATCCCACACCTGGCTCAGCGGATGGATGCGGCCGGCCTCGGCAGGCGAGTCGCGCAAGGGCAGCGTGACGTCGATGGTCTCCGACGCAAGGCGCGCATCGAGCGCTGCATTTTTCAGTAGGTCGCGGCGCGCGGTCAGCGCCTCGGTCACTGCGTCCTTGGCGAGGTTGATCTTTGCGCCCTCAGACTTGCGCTCGTCCGGTGACATCTTGCCGAGCGTTGCGAGCAGCGCGGAGATCGAGCCCTTCTTGCCGAGTGCTGCGACACGCACCGCTTCCAGCGCGGCTTCGTCTGCGGCGCCTGCGATGTCAGCGAGGATTTGGGATTGAAGAGAGTCGAGATTGGACTTTTCGGAATCGGACATGGCGACGGTCACCTTGTGTGAATCCGCTCGCCGTCGGCACATCGGGCCGTCATCA
>JBQCIZ010000142.1:0-4458 GCA_051953235.1 Nitrobacter sp.
TCGCGATACAATGTCAGCGGCACGTCGACCCCGGCATCGCCGAGCGCCCACAGTTTCCGGTAGAACTGCGCCGAGTCCGAAATCTTCTCGCCTTTCACCGCGAGGATCACGTCCCCGGTGCGGAGTTCTGCGCGCGCCGCCGGTCCCTTCGGCGCGATGCCGACCGCGACGATCTTGTCGTCGATCTCGGTCACGTACATGCCGAGCCATGGCCGCGCCGGTTTGTTGACGCGCCCGAACGTCCTGAGGTCGTCGAGGATCGGCTTCAACAGATCGATCGGAACGTTCATGTTGAGATGTTCGCTCTTTCCGCCGTGCTCGCGTTCGAGCTGCAGCGAGCCGATCCCGATCAGTTCGCCCGCCGCCGAGATCAGGCCGGTGCCGCCCCAGTTCGGATGGGCGGGATAGGTGAAGATCGCTTCTTTCAGCAGGTACTCCCAGTAGCCCGCGAATTCCTGCTTGGCGGCGATGCGGCCGGCGAGCGAGCGCGTGCGACCGCCGACGCCGCCGACCACGATGCGGTCGTTCAGTTTGGTCGCTGCGGACGAGCCCAGCGGCAGCGGATCGAGATCGAGGTGGCCGAGCGCCTGCACTAGGCCGAAGCCGCTGTCCTGATCGAAACCGAGCGCATGACCCTGCACCACGCCGCCGTCGGCGAGATGCAGCCAGACAGTTTCCGCCTCGGTGATGAGATAGCCGATGGTCAGGATCAGGCCGTCGTCGATCACGACGCCGTTGCCGGCGCGTTCGGTGCCGAGCGTGTCGGCGGTGAAGGCATCCGGCGGAATTATGCTGTGCAGGCCGACCACCGACGACAGCGTGCGCTCCAGATCGAAACTATAATCTTCCGGACGCGGTTGGACGGCGGACGGCACCTTCCATTCGGTCAATGAGGCCATGCGGGCTCTCCCTTGGAACGGCCCCGCGCGCGGCCGGCGCGTCGATCAGCGGCCAATCCATGATGACAACGAACATAGGCGTCAAACGTTCGTCACGGAAGCCAGGCCGTAGCACAAGGGACGACGCAGCGGCGCGGGCTACGGATCCAGCTCGGTGTCCCAGTAGAGATAATCCAGCCAGCTATCGTGTAGATAGTTCGGCGGAAACAGCCGGCCGTTGCGGTGGAGCTGATGCACGGTCGGCGCGTAGGGCGTCTGCCGCGGAAACATCCGCGCTTGCTGCGGCGTCAGGTTGCCCTTGCGCAGGTTGCAGGGCGAGCAGGCTGCGACCACGTTCTCCCAGGTGGTCTGCCCGCCCTTCGAGCGCGGAATGATGTGGTCGAAGGTGAGGTCTTCCGGCGCGCCGCAATACTGGCAGTGGAAGCGGTCGCGCAGAAAGACGTTGAACCGGGTGAAGGCGGGGTGGGTCGACGGCTTCACGAAGGATTTGAGCGACACGACGCTCGGAAGCTGCATTTCGAACGAGGGGCTGTGAACGGCGCGGTCGTAGTGTTCGACAATATTGACGCGGTCGAGGAACACCGCCTTGATCGCGTCCTGCCACGACCAGAGAGACAGCGGGTAGTAACTCAGCGGCCGGAAGTCCGCGTTCAGGACCAGCACCGGCCAGCCGCCCTGTGAGACATGTGCGTTCAAGTAACGCTCCTGACCCCCCACGCTAAAGCTGCCAGCTCGCGAAGCAGCTTGCGACCGGCATACTACAGGGAGCGTGACGGGATTGTGAAGAGCGCCAGCAGGGCTTTTCCGGAGGGCTCGCGGCCGCCGGAATCGGGCGCCAAGGGCCGTGCGGCCTCATCGGTTGGCCACACTTGCAAATTAATTGCGAGAGTCCGCTGGCCTGCGGCGCGCGACACAGCTAAACCGCCTGAGGGCCGATCAATTGCATGACCGTGCGATTCCGGTCGCCCGCCCATCCCGCCGCTCGCACCCCGGTATCCGACGTATGCTCGCAGGTTTCCGTTTCATTGAAGCGCCGCGACGGCTCCGCGCTTTCGTGCGCGCCCATGAAGCGAGCCTGATCCTGCTGGCGGCGGTGATTGGAACCATCGGCGGACTGGTGGTCGCGGCGATGGGGGCGGCCGTGCTCAAGGTGCACGAATGGCTGTTCGCCATTCCGGCCGGGGAGCATCTGTCGAGTCAGGACAAGGTCGACTCGCTGCGCGCCATCCTGGTGCCGAGCATCGGAGGGCTGTTGCTGGGCGGCGCCTTCCTGCTGCTGCTGCGCTGGCGGCCTGCACGGGAGATCGACCCGATCGAGGCCAACGCCCTGCACGGCGGGCGGATGTCGTTCCGCGGCAGCATTATCGTCGCGCTGCAGACGATCTGGTCGAGCGGCGTCGGTGCGTCGGTCGGACTGGAAGCGGGCTACACCCAGCTCGCCAGCGGTCTCGGCGCCTCGATCGGCCGCGCCTTCCACCTGCGCCGCGCGGATCAGCGCATCATGGTCGGCTGCGGCGCGGCCGCGGCCATCGCCGGCGCCTTCGGCGCGCCGCTGGCTGGTGCGTTCTACGCATTCGAACTCGTGATCGGCGGCTACACGCCGGCGAGCCTGACCCCGGTCGGCGTCTCGGCAGTGATCGGCTATCTGATCGCCCACAGCTTCCTGCCGATGTCGCTCGGGGTCGCGGTCGGGCCGTTCGGCGTGGTGTTCAGCCACGACCTCGCCATCGCGGCATTGCTGGGCCTTCTGGCGGCACTGACCGGCATCGGCATCATGTGCGGCGTCGCGCTCTGCGAGGCGGCGCTGACCAGCATCAAGCTCGGACCTCCGGTGCGGCTCGCCGTCGGCGGGCTCTGTGTCGGGCTGCTCGCGCTGGTGACGCCGCAGGTGATGTCGTCGGGCCACGGCGCGCTGTTCTATTCGAGCCTAGTAACCATGACCGTCGGCATGACCGCGGCGGTGTTCCTGCTGAAATCGCTGGCGTCGATCATCTCGCTCGGCAGCGGATTCCGCGGCGGCCTGTTCTTCGCGACGCTGTTTCTCGGCGCGCTCGGCGGCCGGCTGTTCGCCGCCGGGTTCGATCTGGCGTGGCCGGGCCTCGACCTCAACCCGAACATCTACGCGGTGATCGGCATGAGCGCGCTGTCGGCCTCGGTGATCGGCGGGCCGCTGACCATGTCGTTCATCGCGCTGGAATCCACCGGCAACCTCTGGCTGACCTCGGCGGTGCTGATTGCGGTGATCATCTCGACCCAGATCACCCGCGAGCTGTTCGGCTATTCGTTCGCAACGTGGCGCATGCATCTGCGTGGCGAAACCATCCGCAGCGCCGCCGACGTCGGATGGATTCGCGATCTCACCGTCAGGAGCATGATGCGGCCGGAAACCGTCACGGTCGATTCAACCATGCCGATGGAGGAGTTTCGCGAAAAGTTTCCGCTCGGCTCGAAGAGCCAGGTCATCGCGGTGGACGCGGAAGGCCGCTACGCCGGGCTCGCGCTGGTCGCCGAGGCCTATACGCCCGAAGCCAGCGAGATCGCCAACCTCGACAGCATCCTGCATTACAAGGATGTCGTCCTGCATCCGGCCATGAACATCCAGCAGGCGATCGCCGTGTTCGACGCGGCGGAAGCCGAAATGCTGGCGGTGGTCGAGGCCGACGGCGAAAAGCGCGCGGTCGGGGTTCTCAGCGAAGCCCACGCGATGCGGCGCTATGCAGAAGAATCCGAGCGCCGCCGCCGCGAAGTGGTGGGCGAGGTCTAAAGCGGATTTGGCTTAGGTGGAATCAATCGTCGTCATGCCCGGCTTTATGCCGCGCATCCACGTCTTGAGAATTTCAACGAAGTTAAGACGTGGATGGCCGGGACAAGCCCGGCCATGACGTACCTAGCCAAGGCCGGTTCCAGCATGAAACCGGCTGCTGTATAAGACCCGGGCCTGACCGGTCGCCGTTCCGGACGCCGGTGCCTTCATGCCCGAGAGCCGTCCCATGACCGACGACGATGTTGCGAGCCGCAAGCCCGAAAACCTTCGCTTCCGCTGGCTGATGATGGGCGGCCTGATCCTGATGCTGTTGGCGGCGCTGCCGCTCGCGGTCTGGCTGGATCTAAGCAGCCTCGGCGAGACCGCGCTGCGGCGGCAGGCGTCCGATCTCAACTCGGTAATCTCGAGCGTGCGTGCCTACTACGGCAGCAATGTCGTCGGGAGGGTGCTGGCGGCGCATGGAAAAGAGACTCAGGTCGTTCACAACTATGAGGACATTCCCGGCGCGATCCCGATTCCGGCGACGCTGTCGCTCGAACTCGGCAAGGTCATCAGCGAGCAGCAGCAGAACATCACTTATCGCTTCGTCTCGGATTTTCCGTTCAAGAACCGTGCGCCGCATCCGCTCGATGCCTTCGAGAAGGACGCCCTGAAGGCGCTGCGCGCCAATCCCAAGCAGAAAATCGTCGAAGCCAAACGGTCGCTGTTCAGCGACGATGTGCGGCTGGTCGCGCCGATCATGATGGGAGCGGCCTGCGTGAGCTGCCACAATACGCACCCCGAGAGCCAGAAGCG
>JBQCIZ010000143.1:0-5568 GCA_051953235.1 Nitrobacter sp.
GCAGCTCGGCCTTCGGCGGGAGCGGCATCTTGCCTGCTTCGGGATTGCCGATCAGATAACCGGACACCGAGACCATCGCCTTGCAGCGCTCCGGCCACAGCGCCGCGACGATGTTGGCAGTGCGCGCACCCCAGTCGTAGCCGGCGAGAACGGCCTTCTCGATGCTGAGCGCGTCCATCAGCGCGACGATATCCTGCGCCATCGCCGACGGCTGGCCATTACGCACTGCGTCGGCCGCGAGAAACCGCGTCGTGCCGTAACCGCGCAGGTGTGGAACAATGACACGATAGCCCTTCGCCGCCAGCGCGGGCATCACGTCGGCATAGCTGTGAATGTCGTAAGGCCAACCGTGCAGCAGGATCACGGCCGGACCATCGGCCGGCCCCGCTTCGGCATAGCCGACACTCAACAGACCGGCGTCGATCTGCTTCAGCGGACCGAGCGAGGTGTGCGCGCCCCGCTTGATCGCGGCGCTGGCCTTCGCGCTCTTGTGCGCGGCGGCGTCAGCGGGACTTGTGGCACCGAACGAGGCTGCGAACGTCGCCGCAGCGGCGGCTCCGAGGAAATTTCGGCGGGAGTGACTGATAGGATCGGACATTTGATGCATCCATTTTGCGAGAAGAACGATCCGGTGCATCGCCTGCTTCTATGAGGCTCGCACCGGATAAGTGGCCTAGATCACGCGGATCGCGACCTCGATATTGCCGCGCGTGGCCTTCGAGTATGGGCAGATCTGATGCGCGGCATCCGCGACGCTCTGCGCGACCTCGCGCGACAGACCCGGCAGGCTGACATTGAGGCGCGCCTGCAGCAGGAACGCCTCGCCCGCCGTCCCAAGATCGACTTCGGCATCGACGGCAAGATCGGCCGGAAGCGTGACCTTTAATTGGCTGGCCGCGCGCCGCATGGCGCCGATGAAGCACGCCGACCACCCCGCCGCGAACAGTTGCTCGGGATTGGTGCCCGCCCCGTTGCCGCCGGGCGGCGACAGCCTGACGTCGAGATGACGATCGTCGCTTTGCGCGGCGCCGTCGCGGCCGCCCGTGGTGTGGGTTCTGGCGGTGTAGATCACCTTGTCGATGCGGCTCATGGCTCTCTCCTTGTTATCGAACACGATTAAATCGTATACGATCTATTAAGGAGGCGAGCGACCCATGTCAACCCTTCCGATTTAATCGGATGCGATATATATTGTGCGGAACCCATCACGGCTCCGTGTGACCCTGGAAACGCCAATGACCGACAAAGCCGCAGCAAAAGCCCCAAAACTCGCCGACTTCCTCTGCTTCGCCATCTATTCGGCCAACCTCGCCTATGGCCGGGCCTACAAGCCGATCCTCGACGAGCTCGGCCTGACCTATACCCAGTACATCGCGATCGTCGCGCTGTGGGAGCACGACAACCAGACCGTCAGCAGCCTCGGCGAAAAACTGTTCCTCGAGTCCAACACGCTGACGCCGATCCTGAAGAAGCTCGAGGCCATGGGCTATCTGCGGCGGCAGCGCAGTCCCGAGGACGAGCGTCAGGTCATCGTCAGCCTGACGCCGGCGGGCCGGCGGTTGCGCGAAAAGGCCTTGCCAATGAATCTGGTCAAAGAGTCCGGTCTCGCGCCGGCGGATTTCGCGAAAATCCAGAAGGCCGTGAGCATGCTTCGCGACAACCTGATCAAGGCGGCGCAGGACACGGATTGACAGAGGCGAACAGCGGGAGCACGCGATGACGGTCTTCCACAAGGCGACGCCGGAGCGGCTCGGCGCATTCTCGGATGGCGTGTTCGCAGTCCTGATCACAGTGCTGGTGCTGGAATTGTGCCCGCCGGAAACACCGACCTTCGAGGCGTTGCTTTCACTCTGGCCGACCGGATTGAGCTACGCGGTGAGCTACGTGTTCATCGCGATCGTCTGGATCAATCACCATTACCTGCTCCGCTACGCGGATGAAGCGACCCCTCGCCTGCTCTGGATCAACTTCGCGCACCTGTTTTCGATTTCGTTGCTGCCGCTCTCGACCGCCTGGATGGCCGTGAGCCGGCTGTCGCCGCAGCCGGTCGCTTTTTACGCGGCGGTGTTCTTTCTGGTGAACGCCACTTATATCGGCCTGATCCTCGAACTGGTCGCAGAAGACATCGCCCCGCAGGTGCAAAGGATCATGCGCATCCGCGCAACTGTCACGCTGGCGTTGTTCGCTGTCGCCGCGAGCGTGGCGCTGAAATATCCGCTGGCGGGACTCGGCATCTGCATCTGCTGCCTGATCGGCTATCTCAGGCCCGATCCGCCGCAGGCCGGGATACCTGCGTCCCGGCCTTGAGGCATGCTTGATTCAGCGGTGGTGCGCCATCAGCCTCAACCACGGCGGCAGATGAAACGCGCTCATCAAGAGATACATCGGCATCATGCCGCCGAGCGGCGACGCGGCGCCACAGAGCATGTCGGCGCTGCTGCCCGACACGCCGGTGAACAGCGCCATCGCCGCGAAGGCTGGCGCGGCTGCGAGATGCAGCCAGCGGGCTATGCCGAGGGCGGCGCTGCCGCCCCCAACAATCGCGTCAGAGCAGGCCCGGCTCATGATGACTTGGCCTCGTTCTTGGCCCCCTTGCTGGCCTCGTCCTTCTCTTTCCTGGCCTCATCGCGAAACGCTTCTTCACCCGCCGTCGAGATCTCGACCCACTTCCTGTCCGGCGCGGCGTTGTCGACGTAGCTATCGTGCCAGTTCCACCACTTGTAGGTCTCGGTCTGCGGATAGCCTGCGGGGGAATCCTCCCAAAGCTCCTGCCGGCCAAGCGGCGTGATGTCGAGGTAGTTCCAGGTGCCGCCCATCTGCTCGTCGCCGCGGCTCTTGATGAAGTAGGTCCGGAAAATCCTGTCACCCTCGCGGAAGAACACGTTGGTGCCGTGCCATTCGTCGACGCCGAAGTCGGCATCGAAGCCATCGGTGATCGTGAACCACGGAATATTCCAGCCCATGCGCGCCTTCAGCCGCGCGATGTCCGCTTGCGGTGCGCGCGAGACAAACACGAGCGTGGTGTCGCGCGCGTTGAGATGCGCGACGTGGGCGACCTGATCGGCCACCATCGAGCATCCCCGGCAGGCGTGATCGGGCCAGCCGAACACGCCCGGCTCGAAGAAGGCGCGATAGACGATCAACTGCCGCCTGCCCTCGAACAATTCGGGTAGGCTGACCTTGCCCGCGGGCCCGTCAAATGCGTAGTCCTTCTCCACGGCCATCCACGGCATCCGACGCCGCTCGGCCGCAAGCGCATCACGCGCGCGGGTGTTGGCCTTTTCCTTGACGAGCAGTTGCAGGCGCGCCGCCTCCCAGGCCTGCGCGGATACCACCGGTGGTGTTTGCATGACGTGCTCTCCGCCGTTCAGTTTGCTGTTGGCTGCTGTGGTCATGGCGTCTGAAACCTCCTAGTTTGAGCGAAGTTCCACGCCTTCGAACAAGTGCGGAACGTTCGCGGCTCATCGCTCGTCATCGAACGTGTGATCAGTCTGGCACCCGCCGCCCATGGGGTGAGAGTGACAAGCGTGACGGGATTTGAATGGACTCGCTGATCACGGCGGCGGCGCTGGCGTTGGCGGCGGGCGATCCCCTGGGCGCGCTGAACCGGGTGGCATTACGTGACGATGCGCCGGCGCTGGCGCTGCGCGGCATCGCCATGGCGCAGCTCGGCGATCTCGCACGCGCCAGACTGCTGCTGCGAAGAGCTACGCGTGCGTTCGGTCCCCGCGAAGCCGTCGCACGCGCGCGGACTGTCGTTGCGGAAGCCGAGGTCGCGCTGGTTGCGCGCGAGTTGAACTGGCCCATCAAGGCGCTGGATGCAGCACGTGCAACGCTGGAAACGCACGGCGACCGGAACAATGCCGCTCATGCAAGACATCTGGAGATCCGGCGCCTGCTGCTGATCGGCCGTCTCGACGAGGCCGAACATTTGCTGCAAGGACTCGCGCCCGCACGCCTGCCGCCGGCCATGCAGGCCGTGCACCATCTTGTCGCCGCCGGGATCGCCATGCGGCGATTGCAGGCGAAACCGGCCCGCGCTGCCCTCGCCCGCGCCGAACGCGCGGCACGTCAGGCGAATATCCCGGCGCTCGCAGCGGAAGTCGAAACCGCCATGCGCCTGTTGAGGGCCCCGGCTGCTCGGCTGATCGCGCGTGGCAATGAGCGCACTCTCCTGCTTGGCGATGTCGAGGCGCTGCAAACATCGAGGGCGCTGATCGTCGATGCCTGCCGCTATACGGTGCGCGACCGGCGCAACCAGGTGTCCCTCGCGAGCCGTCCGGTGCTGTTCGCACTTGCGCGCGCACTCGGCGAAGCCTGGCCGAACGATGTGCCGCGCGACGTCCTCATCGCGACAGCCTTTCGTGGCAAGCACGCCGATGAGTCGCATCGCGCTCGCCTCCGGGTCGAGATCGGGCGGCTGCGCGCGTTGTTGAAGCCGATGGCGAGCCTTCATGCCACCGCCGGCGGTTTTGCGCTGACGCCGCGCGGCAAGAAGGAGGTGCTGGTGCTCGCGCAACCGGTCGAGGATCCCGATGCCGCGGTGCTGGCGCTGCTGGCCGACGGCGAGTCCTGGTCGAGTTCGGCGCTGGCGCTCGCCCTGCGCGCAAGTCAGCGCACCGTGCAGCGCGCACTCGACCGGCTCGCCGCTGCCGACAAGGTGCAGGCCTTCGGACACGGCCGCGCACGGCGCTGGACCATGCCGCCGCTGCCGGGACTCGCGACGGCCTTGTTACTCCCGGCACCGCTGACGGGCGGTTAGGATCAGATCGTGGCGCTGATAATACGGCGCGGATGACCTTATTATACGGCCTTCAGATATGGAGTTAATTCATGAAGCGCGCGGCGGCCGAGATCGTCAGGGAATATGGCCCCTTCACCGAGGGCGGACAGGTGGCCGGCGTCACCTATGACGGAACGTCGGTCTGGTTCGCGAGCGGCGACCGGATCACAGCGCTCGATCCGGAGAGCGGCAAGACCAAACGTGAGATCAAGACCTCCGCACATGCCGGTACCGCCTTCGACGGACGGCACCTGTTTCAGATCGCGGAGGACAGCATCCAGAAGATCGATCCGGACAGCGGCCGCGTGCTCTCCACGATTCCCGCGCCCGGCGGCGGAGTTTCCGGTCTTGCCTGGGCCGAGGGTTCGCTGTGGGTCGGCGAATATCGCGCGCGGAAAATCCATCAGGTCGATCCCGCGACCGGCAAAGTGCTTCGCAGCATCGATTCCAACCGCTTCGTCACCGGCGTCACCTGGGTCGATGGCGATCTCTGGCACGCCACCTGGGAAGGCGACGAAAGCTCGCTGCGGCAGATCGATCCGACGACCGGTGATGTGCTGACGCAACTCGACATGCCCGAGGGCACAGGCATCTCCGGTCTCGAATCCGACAGCGGCGATCGCCTGTTCTGCGGTGGCGGCAACAGCGGCAAGATCCGCGTGGTGCGGCGGCCGAAACGCGCCGCGCGGTGACGAGGCAACGTTCAGCAGCGGCGGCTATTTCCCGTCGTCGAGACTGACGACCACGCCGGCGTTGGCGATCAGAATGGAATCGCCGCCGCTTTC
>JBQCIZ010000144.1:0-2437 GCA_051953235.1 Nitrobacter sp.
GTGACGTTCCTCGCGTCGACCGAGACCTTCAAGAACATCGACTACGATTTCGCCACGCTGGAACACCGGCTGCGCGAACTCGCCTTCCTGAATTCCGGCGTCAACATCCTGCTCTCGGACATGCGGCATGCGGTCGAGAAGCGCGAGCAGATGATGTACGAGGGCGGTGTCACCGAGTTCGTCAAATATCTCGACCGCAACAAGAAGGCGATGGTGCCGGAGCCGATCATGATCCGTGCGGACATGAACGGCATCAATGTGGAGGCGGCGCTGTGGTGGAACGACAGCTACCATGAGAACGTGTTGTGCTTCACCAACAACATCCCGCAGCGGGACGGCGGCACCCATCTCGCCGGCTTTCGTGGCGCACTGACCCGCCAGGTCAACGGCTATGCCGACGCGATCGCGAAGAAGGAAAAGATCGCGCTGACTGGCGACGATTGCCGTGAAGGGCTCACGGCGGTTTTATCGGTCAAGGTGCCCGATCCAAAATTCTCGTCGCAGACCAAGGACAAGCTGGTGTCCTCGGAAGTGCGCCCGGTCGTCGAGAACGTCCTCAACGAAGCCCTCGCCGCCTGGTTCGAGGAACACCCGACCGAGGCCAAGCTGATCGTCAGCAAAGTGGTGGAAGCCGCGGCGGCTCGGGAAGCTGCACGCAAGGCGCGCGAACTGACCCGGCGCAAGGGCGCGCTCGACATTGCTTCGCTGCCCGGCAAGTTGGCCGACTGCCAGGAGCGAGACCCCGCCAAGTCCGAACTGTTCATCGTCGAGGGTGACTCCGCCGGCGGCAGCGCCAAGCAGGGCCGCAACCGCGAATTCCAGGCGGTGCTGCCGTTGCGCGGCAAGATCCTCAACGTGGAGCGCGCGCGCTTCGACAAGATGCTGTCGTCCGAGCAGGTCGGCACGCTGATCACCGCGCTCGGCACCGGCATCGGCCGCGAGGATTTCGACCTCGCCAAGCTGCGCTACCACAAGATCATCATTATGACCGATGCCGACGTCGACGGCGCGCATATCCGCACGCTGCTGCTGACGTTCTTCTTCCGCCAGATGCCGACGCTGATCGAAGGCGGCCATCTCTACATTGCGCAGCCGCCGCTCTACAAGGTGACGCGGGGCAAGTCGGAGCAATACCTGAAGGACGAGCGTGCGCTCGAGGATTACCTGATCGCAACCGGTCTCGACGACTGCGTATTCAAGCTCGCGACCGGCGAGGATCGCAGCGGACGCGACCTGCAGGCGCTGGTCGAGGACGCCCGCGTCATCCGCAACGTGTTGCACAACCTGCACAGCCGCTACAACCGCAAGGTCATCGAGCAGGCCGCGATCGCCGGCGTGCTCAACCCGCGCGTGACCGGCGATGTGGCGACGGCCAACGCCGCCGCCGACTACATCGCCAAGCGGATGGACGCGCTGGAGGACGAGGTCGAGCGCGGCTGGGTTGGCCGCTTCATTGAGGGCGAAGGCTTTACCTTCGAGCGCACGGTGCGCGGGGTGAAGGATGTCGCCGTGATCGATGCAGCCCTCCTCGGCTCGGCGGATGCGCGCAAGCTCGACGAATACGCTGCGAAACTGCAGGAAGCCTATCCACGCCCTGGCCTGCTGCGCCGCAAAGATACCGAGACCGCGATCCACGGCCCCGTCGGCCTGTTCGAAGCGGTCACCGACTCGGGCCGCAAGGGCGTCGCACTGCAACGCTACAAAGGTCTCGGCGAGATGAATCCGGGTCAGCTCTGGGAGACCACGCTCGACACCAATGAGCGCTCGCTGCTGCAAGTGAGGATCAAGGAAGTCGACGAGGCCGACGACATCTTCACTAAGCTGATGGGCGACGTGGTCGAGCCGCGGCGCGAATTCATCCAGGACAACTCGCTCAGCGCAAACGTGGACGTGTAGGGCTTCTCCGCCTCACGTTCCCGGTGGTCTCGCTGTTTGCGGGACACCGCCGCGCTTTCGTCACGCGTTGGTGCTAGTCTGGCGCCATGACCTCATTCGACAAGATCGAGCCCGCGCCGGTCGCGATGGCCCCGGCGCAGCCGGGCCGCATGCTCGGCATCGAACTTGCTGAAACCTTCCGGCTCGCGGTGCCGATCGCGCTGACGCAACTCGGCCAGATCGCGATGATGACCACCGATCTCGCGCTGATCGGCCGGCTCGGCGACAACGCCGTCGCCGCGGCTGCGCTCGCGCATACCGTATTCTTCGTCAGCTTCACCGCCGGAATGGGACTGGTCTCCGCCGTGGCGCCGCTGGCCGCACAAGCGTTCGGCGCTCGCGACCCGCGCATGGTGCGCCGCGCGCTGCGGGTCGGCCTGTGGGCTGCATTGCTCGCAGCACCGCCCTTGATGCTGCCGCCGCTGTTCGGTGAGCAGATCCTGCTATGGCTGGGACAAGCACCGGAGTCCGCCGCGCTCGCGCAGCGCTACCTGCACGGCCT